>MFGV01000093.1 GCA_001778375.1 Candidatus Firestonebacteria bacterium RIFOXYD2_FULL_39_29 | reverse complement strand
TCACCAGTGCGATACATGGCTTGCTCCTTTGGAGTGAATATGCCATATTATATCATGTTAGTAATTTAATTGCGACACAGTCTGAATATTTAATTATTAATTCTTAAACAAAATCTCTGTATTAATATTATAAACTTCCTTAAGTTTAGTGCTTAGTGATTTACTCTTAGTCATTGTTTAGTTATTAGAATTTAGTAATTAGAATTTGATTTTAACCATATCTCCCTGTAATATACCCTTCCGTCCTCTTATCTTTTGGAGAGACAAATAAATCGGCTGTCTTATCTATTTCAATAAGTTCACCCATAAGGAAGAAGGCAGTACGGTCGCTCACCCGTGACGCCTGTTTTACGTTGTTTGTGACCAGGACAATCGTATATTTTTTCTTTAGCTCGATCATGGCCTCTTCAACTTTAGCTGTGGAAATAGGATCCAGTCCCGAGCAGGGTTCATCATACAGTATTACTTCCGGTTCGACCGCCAGCGTACGGGCGATGCAAAGACGCTGTTGCTGGCCGCCGGATAATTTCATAGCCGAAGCATCCAGACGGTCTTTTACTTCATCCCAGAGCGAAGCAGCTATCAGGGATTTTTCAACTATTATATCAATTTCTTTTTTACTCTTTATACCGTGACGAAGCGGACCATACCCGACATTTTCATAAATAGACATCGGAAGAGGAAGAGGAAGAGCAAAGACCATTCCGCATCTTTTCCTTAAGGTCTCGGTGTCTATTTTTCTGACATCAATTCCGTCAAGAGTAATACTACCGTCATATCTGAAGTTAACCGCTACTTCGTTTAACCTGTTTATCATGCGAAGAAATGTAGTCTTCCCGCTGTTCGAAGGGCCGATGATACCGAGAATCTCATTGGAGTAAACCGTAAGGTTGAGATTCTTCACCGAACAAGAAGTGCCGAACCAGCAATTAAGATCCCTGGCAACTATTTTTTCTTTAAGGGTTTCTACCATTTTTTCTTTTTCCTGAAATAGATACGCATTGAGATAGCGGAAATACTCATAGCCAGAACGAGCACCAGAAGGACCAGTGCGGTTCCGTACGTAATGTTTGACGGCATATTCGGGATCTGTGTTGAAATAATGTAAAGATGATACGGTAAAGCCATTACCTGGTCAAATACCGAACGGGGCAGGTGCGGGACATAGAACGCGGCCGCGGTAAAAAGTATCGGGGCGGTTTCACCGGAGATCCTGGCGATAGAAAGAATCGCACCGGTCATTATTCCGGGTAAAGCATTCGGAAGAACCACATGACGGATCGTCTGCCACTTAGAAACACCGAGAGAAAGTGAAGCTTCTCTGAAAGACTGCGGAACAGAATTTAAGGCATTCCTTGAAGTTGTTATTATTACCGGAAGTTCCATTATCGACAGGGTAAGAGCTCCCGCAATTATGGATACTCCCATCTTTAAGAACATGACAAAAACAGCCAGACCGAAGAGACCGTAAACAACGGAAGGAACTCCGGCAAGATTCACTATGGACAGCTTTATAATCCTTGTTAAGAGATTGTCTTTCGCATATTCATTCAGATAAATTGCGGCCATCACACCCATCGGAAGGGTTATCGCTACTGCGCAAAGAACGATACTCAGGGTACCTACAATGGCGGGGAATATTCCACCGGCTCTCATCCCGTCTCTCGGTGCCGTAAACAGGAACTCCCAGGTGATTGCCGAAGCGCCTTCTTTAATGATAATGAAAACTATCATAAGCACAGGCAAAATTATAATAAGCGTCACAATAAAGAGGAGAGAAAACGCTATTTTTTGAGCTATTTTTGGATTCATTACTTTTTTGTCCTGTTAAGAAACGAGTCTGCTATGAAGTTAATAATAAACGTAATCACAAAAAGGACCAGTCCGATGGCAAACAGGCCTTTGTAATGCATGCTTCCTTTCACGGTCTCACCCATCTCGGCTGCGATCGTAGCCGTCATAGTGCGGACCGGATCAAAGATAGATTCCGGGATCGCCGCCGCATTTCCTGTTATCATCATTACAGCCATGGTCTCACCTATAACCCGGCCTATGCCAAGCATCACAGCCGCAAGTATTCCGGGAGCCGCCGCAGGCAAAACTATTCTGTACATTGTCTGCCATTTTGTGGCTCCGAGGGAAAGAGCCGCTTCTTTGTAAGTCCAGGGAACGGAACGAATAGCATCTTCGGAGATAGAGACAATGGTAGGCATCGCCATAAAAGCAAGCATGAGCGAACCTGAAAATGCGGAAAGACCGGTAGGTATATCAAACATTACTCTGACAAACGGCACCAGAGTTACCATACCGATAAAACCGATAACCACGCTCGGGATGGCTGCAAGAAGCTCAATACCGGACTTTAAAATATCCCTGACTGACACGGGAGCAACTTCAGAGATGTAAAAAGCGGCCATAACTCCGACCGGGACGGCAATAACAGCGGCTCCGAGAGTTACAAATACAGAGCCCATGATAAGAGAGAGTATTCCAAAACCTGCAGGTTTTGAAGTGGGGTACCAGTAATGCCCCGAAAGGAAATCTTTTATACTATACTGAGCAAAAAATCCAAGACCTTCCCGGAGTAGAAAGAAAAATATCAAGGAGACAAGAATAATTGCGGCAATACCGGAAGCAAATATCAGCTTTTCTATTATTGAATCCGTAATTTTCCTGCTAATCATTTTACCCTCATAATAATCATTTTTATTTATCTGTGCCATCGCTATTTTTTATCTGTGTCATCAGCTCCAAAACACATCTAATTTCGGTCAAGTTTTCGGAGCGGAACAAAGTCAAGTTTTCTAACTGTCCTCTGGCCTTCATCGGACAGAGAATAAGCAATAAGTTCATTCACCAGTTTATTATCTTTTGAGCTCGCATACAGAAAAAGCGGCCGTGATATAGGATATCTGTCGCTTAATACGCTATCAATATCCGGACTGACATATTTGTCGCCTTTTTTCTTGGCAATTGCTATAGCTTTTAATTCCGGAGACATATAACCTATACCGACATAACCCAGCGCATTAGGATTTTGAACTACTTCATTGACTATTGCTTGAGAAGAGGACATCAGAAGGGCTCTGGGAGAAAACTCATCTTTACTTTTCTTATCACCCTTTCTTATAACATGCTCCTTAAAAAACATATGCGTTCCTGAGTTACTCTCACGCGAAAGAATGACTATTTTTTTATCCGGCCCGCCGAGCTCTTTCCAGTTTTTGATTGTACCCATGAAAATATCCCGAACTTGAGCCAGCGTCAGCTCCCCTACCGTATTTTTCGGGTTTACAATTACCATAAGCCCGTCCAAACCTACTTTATATTCAAAAGGATAAATTTTGTTTTCTTCGGATTGTTTAGTCTCAGCTTCTTCAATACTCCTCGAAGACATTGCAATATCGCAAGTCCCGTTTATAAGAGCAGCAAAACCCGTACCCGACCCGCCTCCGGTAATACCGATGTTGATTGTATCATCTTTTAAGGAGAAATCTTCAGCCCATTTCTGGACAAGATTAACGATGGTGTCGGAACCTTTTATCTGAATGCTTTTACTTTTGGCAAGCGCCGCTTTATCCCGACTCTCCTTACTGCAGCCGGCAGCAAGAAAACAGAGACAGGCGGCAAAGATATGCAAACTTTTACTTTTCATAAAAGCATTATACATAAGAGGTGTTAAGGAAGTATTAAGCTGATGTTAAGGAATTGTAAAGAATTACGTCAGGAAGAGAATTTATACCCTACCCCATGTACGGTTTTGATGAGTTTTCCCGATTTGCCGAATTTTTCCCTTAAATGGCGGATATGAACATCAACAGCTCGGTCAACAATAGCTGTCTCATAACTCCAGGCCCCGCTGATTATTTGCTCGCGATTATACACCTTACCTTTATTTTTCATGAGAAAAGAAAGCAGTGAAAACTCTATTTTTGTCAGGGGAATTAGTTTCCCGTCCAAAGTTGCTTCATAACCGGTTAGATTTATACTGATCCCGCACTCAGTCAAGACATCGGCACTGCTTTCACTCTGCTTTGACCTGCGAAGAACCGCATCTATTCTGGCCATTAGTATTTTCGGACTGAATGGTTTGCTGAGATAATCATCGGCACCGGCTTTGAGTCCTGTCACAGTATCCTCTTCCGCAGCTTTTGCGGTTAGCATAATTATAGGTATATTTTTTGTGTTCTCATTTCTCTTTAATATCCTGCAAACCTCATAACCGTCGAAACCCGGAAGCATTATATCCAGGACAATTAGTGCCGGCTGCTGTTTCGCCGCAATATCCAGAGCCTCTCCGCCGCTTCCCGCGGTAAGCGCCTTGTACCCGCTTTTTTCAACATGGTACTTAACAAGTTCAACAATATCTTTCTCGTCGTCAACTATAAGTATTTTTTCTTTTGCCATAATTATTCCTTAGGAAGAATAAAATAAAATTCCGAACCTTCGTTGATCTTGCTTTCCATACCTACAGTACCGCCGTGCAGCTCGATTATATGTTTTACTATCGCAAGCCCGAGTCCTGTCCCTCCAAGCTCTCTGGACCTTCCTTTATCTACGCGGTAGAACCGTTCAAATATTTTTGGGTGATCTTCCTCCGGAATACCAAGACCGGTATCCTTTACCGAAACTTTTATACCCGCAGGGGTTTCTTCTGCTTCAACAATTACAGAACCTTTTGTTTTATTGAACTTCAAGGCATTATCCAGCAAGTTAATAAACACCTGTTCCAGCATATCTTTATTCGCGTAGACCCGTGGAAATTTTTCCGTTATTTTTATCTCTATTTTAATATTTTTCTTTTTAGAGTTAGGTCTGAGAATTTCCACTGCTTTATCAACGGCTTCTTTGATATCAAAAAAGTCCTTTTCCGGTTTTAACGGTGAAGATTCCATCTTTGATAATTCCAGGATATCACTGATCAACCGGTCAAGCCGGCTTACATTTTCCTGAATAATAAGAAGGAATTTCCTGTTATTTTCTTTATCCTCCAAAGCGCCGTCAAGTAAAGTCTCCGTAAAACCTTTTATTGAAGCAAGGGGAGTTCTTAATTCATGAGAAACATTGGCGACAAAATCCGTCTTGGACCTCTCCAGTTTACGTATCTCCGTTACATCGTAGAATACTGCAATCAGACCTTTCTTTCCCTCTTCTTCCTTTCCAAAAAAAGCCGCGCGTATCTTAAAAACACGTTCAACAGGCGTGATCATTTCAAGTTCGATCTCTCTAGTTCTTTGTGTTTCCAGTGCTTCCTTTAAAAAAGAGTCCAACTCCGGGTTTCTCACAGCTTCTATTAATGCATGCTCAAGCACCTGTTCTTCTTTTATTTTAAATATTTCTTCAAAAGTTTTATTTACCAGTGTCAGCTTTCCGGAGGTGTCAAGGACAATAACACCCTCCACCATGCTGTCCAGCATAGCCTTGAGCTGCCCGCGTCTTTTTTTCTCTTTGACTTCATTGATCATAGGATTATTGTAAACTTTTACACTCACTTTTGCACTAAAATCTTTCCTATATTTTCTCTTAGTTTATCCCGATATTTCAACCCGGCTAAAAACGGTTTTACTGTTTCTTTAAGTTTTTGCATTGTCTCTGCAAGTTTCGGATCAACAGCTGCCCAGTCAAATTCTTCCGGAGCCTTCCCTGACTTATTTCCGTCAGATAAAGTATATACATAATATGGTACAAGCTCACAGTACATAGCTGGCATTACAAGAGCATTATATATCTCTTCTTCGGAAGCTCCTTCTTTTAGCTTTAGTTTAGACTCTTCTATCTTCTTTTCTCCAATATCTCTTAGTTGTTTTAACTTCCCATTTGCCGTACTTTCCGAAGAAAAAACCTCTTTAAGGTAATCCAGCCATTCGGCGTCAATCGCATAATATTTAAACATAAAATCATATAAATTGTTATCCCTATAACTTGCAAGGAGAGCCTTTTCATAAGGAGTTAGTTTCATTTTGCTCTTCGAAAGATATTTATCAACAAACTTCGCCTGTAATTCACAGCATTTTAACAAACAGCCGATTTCTTCTATTTTAGAATCGTAATTTTTATTGTTATAATTATTTTTCGCTGCCAGTAAAATTAAAGACGAATACATTATTGAAGGGTTCTTCTGATAGGAATACAACAAACAACCGTTTATATTTATACTTACACCATCAGCTGCAACCGGATATTCGAAAAATATATCATCCTTGCTTTCACCGGTAAAAATATTTAACTTTTTATCATCAAGCTTTTTCCTAAACTCTTTTAACAACGCTTCTACTTCAGTATCCTTACTCTTGCTTTTTTCCGTAAATTCAAAGAACTCTTTTAGCACCTTTTCAATGTTCTGATCACTTGTAACCTGAGGTTTTTCACTAATGGTTTGCGCAAACAATATTGAAACCCAGAATAGGAGACAAATTATTATATTCAGAAGCTTCTTCATTCTACTTCTTTACCAGTTCTTCTTTCACGCACTCAGCAAGGAAGATCTTCATCAAGGACTGGTATGGAACATCTCTTTTATTGGCAATCATTTTCAATTCTTCAAGCAGTATCCTGGGTAAGCGCAGCGAAATACTGGAATAACCGGGTTTGAGGTTTGGAAAAACCGTTTTTTTGGCTTTACTCCAATCCAAAATCTCGGCGGAGTCATTTACCGCCCAATATTCCCGTTCCCTGTCTTCTGAGGATGAATATTTGATTATTTTAGCTTTTTTCATATATTTTCCTCTCTTTAATACTCATATTTCTTGCCGATATAACCCTTAATAAGCCTTTTCTTACCGTAAAGACAATAAACAATTTTCTGTCATTGTCAGTCTTTCCTAAAGAAAAGTATCTTTTCTCCATTGATGAATGTTTATTATCATCCAAAACAATTAATGGCTGATTGAAAAACACCTGCTCACATTCAGAAGCAAGTACCTTGTGTTTTTCCCAGTTCTTTTCTTTATTACCCTCATCCCAATCAAATCCGGCTATATCCGAAACCACTCTGATATTATTCACACAATCAGTATACTATAACAATATACATCTTGTCAACCAATAATCGTCCTTTTTTTAGAGTTATTAAATATATTAATACCGTGTTAGTCTAAAGCGCTAGCAAAGTTTACCCTCAGAAGCCTTAGCGCAGGAGGGGTTAGCAACATTTTTTTGTAGGTTTTCCAGGTCAACGTCCGCCTTGATTTTTTTCTTCTATCCCTGTATAATCTAAACTGTTGCTTGGTAAATCCTATTTTGAATGAGGTCTTTTTATGAAAAACGAACAAGCGCATACTCAGGATGTCTGGGTTGCAAAGAAAAAACCGCTTACTGCTGAAAGTATAGGTACTTCTTTCTTATATAACAGGCAGTACACACTTGCAAAAGACAGATACACGGCTACAGAGTACGACAATTTCAAATCTCTCGCTATGGCTATCAGAGACCGTCTGGTAGAAAAATGGCTGGCAACCCAGGAAGAGTACCACAATAAGAACACAAAACGGGTTTACTATCTTTCTATGGAGTTTTTGATCGGCCGTCTCCTCAGCAATTATATGATAAATCTTGATCTGGACAAAATCACTAAAGAAGCTTTGGGAAAACTCTCTTTAAATTTTGAAGAGCTTGAAGAACAGGAAACGGATGCAGGGCTTGGAAATGGCGGGTTAGGAAGGCTTGCCGCTTGTTTTCTTGATTCTATGGCAACACTCGCAATTCCGGCCCACGGCTACGGAATAAGATATGACTACGGAATATTCAAGCAGAAGATAATAAACGGTAATCAGGTGGAATACCCTGATGAATGGTTAAAAAGGGATAATCAGTGGGAGTTTGCAAGACCCGAAAATTGCGTAACTATAAAATTTTACGGAAAATCTCTCATGTCCCAGAACAACGCCAAACTTGCCGCAAAATGGGGCGACACGGAAGATGTACTGGCCATGCCTTACGACATTCTTATTCCGGGTTATAAAAACGACAAAGTAAACACCCTGCGCCTCTGGGCCGGAAAAAGCACGGAAGATTTTAATTTTAACCATTTTAACTACGGAGATTACGAAAGAGCCGTATATAACAAGGTCACTTCGGAAAATATTTCAAAAGTTCTTTATCCGAACGACGACTTTTTTAGAGGAAGAGAGCTCCGTTTGAAACAGGAGTATTTTCTGACAGCCGCATCTATTTCGGATATTTTAAGACGCTACAAAAAAGAAAATAAAGATATTACACAACTTGGCGATCTCATAGCTATCCAGCTTAATGACACTCATCCCGCCCTTGCTATAGCAGAACTGATGCGCATCCTGGTAGATGAAGAACTTGTAAACTGGGAAAAGGCGCTCGAGATCGTAAGAAAAGTATTTGCCTATACCAATCATACCGTAATGCCTGAAGCAATTGAAAAATGGTCCGTGGATCTATTCGGAAAGCTGCTCCCCAGACATTTACAGATAATTTATGAGATTAACGCGGATTTCCTTGCGGAGGTAAGAAAGAAATACCCCTGCGACGAAGGTAAAGCAGCAAGAATGTCTTTAATTGAAGAGTCAAATCCGGATTTGGTACGTATGGCGTTTCTTTGCATTGTTTGCAGTCACAAAGTCAACGGAGTTTCAGAACTGCACTCCGAACTCCTTAAAAGTTACGTATTCAAGGAGTTCTACGAGATGTTTCCGGAGAAATTCACAAATATGACAAACGGCATAACCCAAAGAAGATGGCTTCTCGAGGCAAACCCCCGGCTTTGTAAGCTGATTACTGAAGCCATAGGCAATAAATGGACAACAAACCTTTATGAACTGGAAAAACTGCTGCCAAAACGTGAAGATCCTGCATTCAGACAACGCTGGCAGATAATAAAGAGAGAAAACAAAGTGGATCTGTCAAATTATATAATGAAACATAACAACATTATAATAGACCCGGATTCTATCTTTGACGTGCAGGTAAAAAGGATACACGAATACAAAAGACAGACCATGCTTTGTTTCTTTATAATTTCCCAGTATTTGAAAATTAAGAGACAGCCTGATCACAGCTTTATACCCAGGACTTTCATCTTCGGAGGCAAAGCAGCTCCGGGTTACGCCATGGCAAAACTCACAATAAAATTCATTAACAGCATGGCAGATGTAATAAATAATGATAAAGATATCAAAGATAAAATAAAAGTAGTTTTCCTGGAAGACTACCGCGTTTCGCTGGCGCAAAAGATATTTCCTGCAAGCGACCTGTCCGAGCAGATCTCCACAGCAGGGACAGAGGCTTCAGGCACCGGCTGTATGAAATTTATGATGAACGGGGCTTTAACCATCGCAACCTGGGACGGGGCTAATATTGAGATTGCAAAAGAAGTCGGAAAAGAGAATATATTCATATTCGGCAAATCAGTGGAAGATATAGAAAAGATCAGGAAGCAAGGGTATGATATCGGAGAATTTGTCCGTTGTTCTTCCGGTCTTACCGAGGTCTTTAATCTCCTCCGTAATAACCATTTTTCTTTGCAGGAGTTCGGCATCTTTGACCCGCTTATAAACTCCATATTGAACAATGACAGGTTTTATATTTGCGCGGACTTTGACCAGTATGAAAAAGCTCAGGAAGCCGTATCAACCCTTTACACAGACAGAGAAAACTGGGCAAAAATGTCCATCACCAACGTAGCAAAATCCGGAAAATTCTCTTCCGACAGAACAATAAAGGAATACGCAAAAGAAATCTGGAAAGTCGGATACGAAGAGAAAATACCTAAAGATTTAAGCTAAAATATAGAGTTTCCCAAGAAAGACCCCTTAAAGGATGGACCCTAATATAATTATTTTTTATGCATTCTTTGGTTTATCAAAAGCAGTCAACTAGAGTGTATGTCTTTAAGAAAACACGGCTATTTTTCTTCAGATTCTTTTCAAGTATTCTTGTGCCTGTACTTCAGCACCCTTACTCTCTCACTGGTGATCAAACCCTCGGTTACTGTTTTATCAAGAAAAGGTATAAGCTTGTTCAAGTTCTCTTCTGTGTCCACGATTTCTATTACAACCGGAAGGTCTTCAGAGAGCCTGAGAAGCTTTGCCGTGTGTACGCGGCTATCCGCGCCAAAACCCATGATACCCCTTGTCACCGTTGCTCCGGCCAAGTTCAGTTCTCTTGCTTTAAGCACAATGTATTCGTAAAGCGCCTTCCCTTCATATTTGTCAGACTCGCCAATAAATATCCTTAACAGCATTCCTTCTTCCGGTAATTTCATAAGAAACCTCCTTAGAACAATTGACTAATGCAGACTGTGTCGCAATTATTTCTAGAAACACCGTTCTTTGACAACTGGAACCAAGAAGCGGTTTTTTAACCGAACTTAAACA
>MFGV01000092.1 GCA_001778375.1 Candidatus Firestonebacteria bacterium RIFOXYD2_FULL_39_29 | reverse complement strand
TGTTATTACCGTTGTCCCAACTTTTATTTCTCTCACATCCGCGCTGTCTGTTCCTCCAAAATATCCCCCACCGGTTATTGTTACAGTTGCCGCATTTCCATACACACAATTATTCGGCGTTAATGTTGTTATCACAGGCTCTGCTGCATCTAATGTTATGCCATCTGTAACCGCTGCACTTGTCCAATTACCGGCATTATCTTTAAATTTAGCATATACTGTCTTTGCTCCGTCACCCGCCAATAATGTCCAAGGTAAACTTGTTGCATACGAATAATCCGTCCAACTGCTTCCGTTGTTACTTACCTGCATACTGACAAGACCGCTTCCTGTCCCGTCTGCTGCGGATAATGTTAAAGTCACGCTTGTGCTTGTTGTATATGCTGCTCCGGTATTTACACTGACACTGCAACTTACAGGCGCTATACTATCTAACGTTATTCCGTCCGTAACCGCTGCACTTGTCCAGTTACCCGCATTGTCGCTAAACTTAACATATACAGTCTTCGTTCCGTCTCCCGTCGACAAGATCCATACCTTAGTCATGCCATAACTTTCAGGGATTGACCAGCTCCCCTCCAATCCCGTATTACTGAACTGCATCTGTCCCATTCCGGATTCGCTGTCTATTGCCGACAATGCTAATGTCACCGTTGTACTGTTTGTATAATTTGCTCCGCCGTTTATCGTTACTGTACAGTTTATTGGAGCCGTGCTATCTATTCCTGTTACATTTCCTGCCGCCGCATTATTACTTCCTATTGTATTTCCCGCCAGATCCTTTACCCCTGTTACTGTTATTGTAAATGTATTCCCTAACACAAATGTTAATCCGGTTATTGTTGCAACATTATCCGCATATGATATAGTTGTCCCTGACAGATTTTTATTTGATCCCGCCGGCGATTCCACTTTGTAATTCGAATTATTCATCGCTGTTACTGCTGTTACATCTTCGCTGAATGTAATGTTTACAGTAGTTGCATCAACAACAGCCGTTACTACCGTCGGCAGTACCGTATCCAGCATTATCGTATCTGTCACCGCTGCACTTGTCCAATTACCGGCATTATCTTTAAACTTAGCATACACTGTCTTTGTTCCGTCTCCCGCCAATAATGTCCAAGGTAAACTTGTCGCATACGAATAATCCGTCCAACTGCTTCCGTTGTTACTTACCTGCATACTGACAAGACCGCTTCCTGTCCCGTCTGCTGCAGATAATGTTAAAGTCACGCTTGTGCTTGTTGTATATGCTGCTCCGGTATTTACACTGACACTGCAGCTTACAGGCGCTGCTGCATCTAATGTTATGCCATCTGTAACCGCTGCACTTGTCCAGTTACCGGCATTATCTTTAAATTTAGCATATACTGTCTTTGCTCCGTCACCCGCCAATAATGTCCAGGGTAAACTTGTTGCATACGAATAATCCGTCCAACTGCTTCCGTTGTTACTTACCTGCATACTGACAAGACCGCTTCCTGTCCCGTCTGCTGCAGATAATGTTAAAGTCACACTTGTGCTTGTTGTATATGCTGCTCCGGTATTTACACTGACACTGCAGCTTACAGGCGCCGTGACATCTGAAACCGTTAATGTTGCGCTATTACTTGTTGCATTTCCAAACGGGTTAGAAGCCACGCATCTATATAAAGAACCTGTATAAGAATACGGTAAAGCTGCAGTTGTATAAGTTAAACTTGTTGCGCCGGTAATATTTGAGCCGTTTCGCTGCCATTGATAGGTCGTTGCTCCTGTTGCCGCTATGATAAATACCGCTGTCTGCCCCTCGTTTACGGTTTGACTTGAAGGGTGGGCTACAATGCTCGGAGGAATAGAACTATTATAGTTCATCCCCACAAAAATATTACTGCCGTTAATGGTGGTTTTGGGAACATCCGTAGATGTCCGGGCTCCTGTTCCTGCTTGCTGAACAGCCATATATGTGACCGTACCGGTATCAGCATTTGTACTTTTATCATAGACTTTAAGATAAAATTTCTGATTATAATTAATTGAATAAGGAGATAAATCGACTACAATATTTTGATTTACCGCCCAGTTACCTCCAAGTTGCTGCAGGCAAGGGAAGGCCCAATTCGGCGAAGCGCTGTTATCCCCGCCCTGAAAAGTTACGCCCAGATCTCCTCTCTTAGCATGATTTAAGCCGTAAATACCGTAAACTGTCGGAGAATAACCTATTTTGTCTGTCATTAGGTAACCATACTTCTGGCATTTTGTCTTTACATACTCATAAGAAGCCCAGAAAAAACCCCTGGTTCCCATATCCGCATCCGTTACCCCCCAACCGGTCCCCCAAGAATTCACCAAAAGAAAAGCCCCATATTTTATTCCGGTACCGTCATTGTAGGCTTTATTGTCATCATACCCGATCACGGTTACACCATGCCCGCCGCGGCTTGTTCCGGTATTGCCAAAAAGAACCTGACTATTAGTCCCGCCTGCGTAGTCATTTGGATAGCCATCGTAATTGGTATAAATATACATCCCGATAACAACCAGATCACCGTTCACTATCTGTTGTTTAATATTAGTTATTCCGGCATCAGTAGTTATTGAAAACGAAGAATACGATTGGGCTTTATGAGGAATAGCGTTTCTCCATGCTGTCTCAGAAGGCCAGGTTGTATAACCGGTATACGGCATATCCTGATATGTTGCACTTCCAAAATCCACAACTTTATTTAATACATTAATAAAAAGGCTGCCGTTATCAACACCGCCGTTCGACAAATTATATCCAAACGACGCACTAAATACTCTTTCCGGATTAACAGCGGGATTAGGATTCGTCCAACCGTATTCCTTTGCTTCCTGATAGGTCTTGTAATAATAATCTATTGCCCAGGCGATACAACTGGCTTGAGATCCCTGGTTTCCCACTACAGGGAGCTGTTGCCAGTTTTTTGCCGAAGCAGGCAAAGCATATTTGGTGACCGGATTTAACCCATATTTTTGGATCGATTCTTGCGTCGGCTCAATTTTTGTTATAATATTATACTTCCCCTGATAATATTTTTCTTCTTCCTCGGTAAGCTCTTTTATCCCGTTTCCTGATTTAATCCTGTCTGCAACCTGGGCCTTAGACACTTTAATCTGACTCTTTAATCCGGCTCTATTTTCAGCGTAAACTGAAAAGTAATAGCTTTTTCCTTCTATAAGAGACAGCCCTGTTACATTAACTTTTATATTTAAACCGTTGTCTGTCCATCCCGCCACATCCGTTCCTCCGGCTATGGTTCCTATTGAATACCAATACCTCTCAATTCCGGATTGGTTATCTGATGCGGCATCCCAGTTAGCCGATAAAATATCAGGAGAATAAGTCCTGTCCAGATCATCAATATCCACATTCCCATTTCTTACCTTACCCGGGAAATCAGGCGGAGTAATATCATTTACCATATTTATTCTTACCCCATTACCGGAAGAGGCCCAACTGCTGTTCATTCCTGCTCCGTTTACCGCGCACACTCTCGAATAATAAGTCTTTCCATTTTCGCAGGAATCTATGTTTTTAGTTAAAACATTCCCGGCATATCCGTTGAATTTATCGCTTCCTCCCGGGGTAGTCCCGACCTGTAAGCTATAACCGATTATTCCGCTTTCCGGATCATCCGCTGTTCCTTTTGCCCAATACAAATTAAAAGAATTTTGGGTTGATATTTTACCGTCAGAAACCGGTATTGCAGGCGTTCCGGTAGGAGGCGTTGTATCCCTTTTATCAAGCAAAGCTGAAAAAACATTTATTCTCCCTTTTCCCAGCAAACCTTCATATCCGGGATTTAACAAATCAATATTATCGCAACCGTTTTCTATACTGATTTTAACCTGATCATTTGTTAAATCTGGATATTTGGATAAAATTAATCCCGCCAGCCCGGAAACCATGGGGCACGCCATCGAAGTCCCGCTCATATATTCATATTTGTTATTTGGTAAAGTACCGTATATGGAAGCTCCCGGAGTAAAAACGTCGACCCAAGTTCCATAGTTAGAGAAGTATGCCTTTTTGTCAGAACTATCAGTCGCTCCTACCGCTATTACTTCCGGATAGCAAGCCGGATATATTTCATCTGTAGAATTATTATTGCCGGCGGCAAAAACTAAAACAGCTCCCATTGCTTTTGCGTAATCAATCGCATCTTTTATTATTTGAGACCGGTAGCTGCTTCCCCAGCTGTTACTTATTATTTTTGCCCCGTTATATGCCGCATATCTTATTGCCTCAGCGCAAACATCGGCATAAGAATTTGGAAATACCTTAAGGGCCATTATTTTTGCATCCCAGCAGACACCGGCCGTACCGATACCGTTGTTTCCTTTTGCAGCCATAATACCCGCGCAAATTGTCCCATGCCCGTCATCATCCGCAGGATTATTATTGTTTTCTGAAAAATTCCATCCCCTGATATCATTAATGTATCCGTTATTATCATTGTCCAATCCGTTATCATATACTTCATCGGAATTTGTCCAGATATTATCTTTTAAATCCTCATGGTTAAAATCCACACCGCTATCTACTAAAGCAATAACTACAGGACTTCCTTTGCTGATATCCCAGCCTTGCGTTGCTTTTATATCGAAACCCGCCGGATTCGACAGATGCCATTCTTTATCAAATAAAGGGTCGTCAGGAATCCCGGATTTTTCCTGCAAATAATTCGGCTCTGCATATTCGATATTCGGATCTGATTTATATTCATTTATAATATCCGAAATATTACCAACATCTTTTGCAAATTTTATCTTATAAAATTGAAATAAATCAGGAACATTAACATTTTTATTTTTAATTTTCGAAAATTCAACCCTGCCGGGAGTTTTAAAGGATTTGAAAACCTTCTCTATTTTTAACGCGGCATGTTTTTTGTTAATTTTATCAACTGAAGGGAAATCCGTTGGGCTAAAATCTCTTTCAAGATTCTTGAATTTTATAATTATTTCTTTTTGAGTGAATTTATCTTTCTGCGGAAACCCCTGTGCTCCGGCATCATAACAAACGCTTAAGAAACAAATAATACAGATAAAAGCATTTGGAAAAAATTTGGATTTTTTATTCTTATCAAATATTTTCATAACCCTCTCTTCCTTCCGAGCTCTCAATCGCCACAATATTCATATAATTGTAATGCTCAATAGCGTACCCTATAACATTAATTATATCACAATACTGGATTTTGTCAATGCGGAATTTCCACCATAATTTTGATGCAAAACGATAAAAGCCAAATACTATCAAGTATCATTTAACAAAAGAAACTGAAAGCATTATCTTGTCATCTATGCTTGATACGGAATCCAGTGTCATTTTTTCATTTATTTACAAGAAAATGAACCTCTGCGGACTTATCCTCCTAAAAGACTGGCGGATCCGCTAAGGGCGAGATCTCGTCAGAAACTCTGACGTACAGGCTGTCCGAAGTTTCGGCGAATAGAATTCAACTTTACCCCACTTTATGATATATTTTCTATCGGGAAAAGCTTTGCTTATTATTAATCCCATAAAGTTCTAATTTGAATATTTCTACTTCTTTTTAAAGTAAGATGAGGATCAGCTGTATAATGAGTCCTAAAAGAAATAATCCGCCGAACTTTTTATTGTGATCAAAGGCAAAAGCTACGAACCATAAAGGCCATATATCTGATCTGTAGCCCTCGGGTTTTTCATCGGGTAATTCTTTACTGTAGGCTTTAAAGAGTCCGTAAAATGTCTTGAGCGCAACAAGTGTAATAAGAAGTACGGGATGAAATACTCCGGCGATGACCAGAGCTATTACTATGATATATTGAAGACCGGTCATTATTATTACTGTCTTTCTTGCGGCGCTTTCTCCGATGATAACGGGCAGAGTATTAATGTTTTTCATCTTATCTGCCTCCAGCTTATCAATGTGCTTGCCAAAAAGAACCGTTGTCACGCCGAGAGCATATGGAAGACCGCCCAATACTGCAAGCCAGCTCCATTCATTGGCAGTAACAAAATACGTACCGCCTATCATCAGGGGACCCCAGACTGCGATAACGGCAAACTCTCCAAGTCCGAAATACTTTAACGGCCAGGTGTAAAAAAGAAGAAAGAATGAGCCCATCAGAAATAAAATTAGCGCAGAGATACCGCGCAGCCAGATGAGATAAACACCGAAGGAAAAAGCTATCAGGCCGGTAAATAAAATGTAAAGCATATATTTTTTTAAAGGGAGAAAACCGTTTTCAAGCGGCTGGGGGCCGTACTGGGTACGGTAGTAATTTTCCTTATCCACCCCTTTGATGTAGTCCACAAGATCATTTAGAAGATTATTTGTAGCGTGCGCAAAAGTAAGGCCAAAAAAACAAACAAGAAAAGCAGCCAGGTCAAATTTTCCGTCTATTAAAGTAAAAATACCGCCTACTGCCGACGAAAGCATCGTCATTACAAGCACGGCCGAACGGGTAGAAATAAGCCATTTGCTTATAATGTCCAGTTTGTCCCACTCTTCTTTATTTATTCTCGGGATGATCCTGATTGCCTTGATCCACATTTTAAAGTCCACAGCTGCTCCCCAAAAAAGATTCCACTTCCGCCAGTTATTTTGGGCGGATCTTTTGATTATCCGCCTTAAAGATTGGCGGATACCAAAACATTGTCTGTATCACACTAAGGAAGGCAGATTGAAATGCTTTTGGATTCTCCGCCCTTGGCCCGCCTATTGGCGAGGTCTCGCACAGCATTGTAGCGGACGAGATCTCACCATAGGTGGACACTGACAAAACCTTAATTTTTTAAAAACACATTGCCGTCTTTTACCTCACTGAAACACCTATGCTTAATGCTTACTTCTTCATGAATGGATTAGTTGACGGGTCATTATACATTTTGAGCTGGTAATACATCTTAAGCTTTTTCGAACCTTTTTTGAAATCAGTTATGAGTTCGTCAAAACTCCGGGCCAGGTCTTTTCTTTGTTCAAGTAAAACGTCAACCTTGCCTTTGCATTTCGCTATATGCTCTTTGCCGGCATCCTTGCGTTTTACCTGTTCCTTCATATGATATATTTTTAAAGATATGATCGCAAGACGATCTACAACACTTCCGGGTGTTTCCGTATTTACAGTGGCGTTCTTTTTCGTCTTTACCCCCATTTTCTCAAGCAAGAGAAGTAAAGCCGCATCTATCTCTTCCATCATATTATTTCTTCTTTGGTTAGTTGTATCTATAGCACGTTTAATATTTGCAATTACGGTGTCGGAAAAACTCTTAGCGCGGGCCTGATCTTCCAGGTGCCAGAGGTAGCAGTTAATGACCGCAGAGTCGTTGACAAGCTTTTCTAACCCTTCCTTTTTGAAATTAAGCAGGAGGAGAGCTTCATCCAGCGTGCTTTTCTTAAGCCCTTTCTCAATCCTATGCCAGAAAGAAAGAGTTTTATCGCAAATATTTACAACTTCAGAAGCATTAATTATTTTCATATGTAGATTTTATCAGAATAAGGGCTGTATTTCTATGATAATTTACAGCAAATACAGCCGATTCCACTTCCGCCAATTATGTTAGGCGGATCTTTTGGTGAGATTGCAAAACTATAGGATTCTCCGCCCTTGGCCCGCCTAAAAGCGAGGTCTCGCAACAAACTATTGTTGCGGACGAGATCTCACCACAGGTGGACACTGATACATGAAAACCTCAAAATCCAAGCAGTACCTATTATATCGCCGGATTCTTTTCTCCGGCTTCCTTAAATAGTCACTAGTCAATAGTACTTAGTCATTAATTACAATTGGAATTTATTTCCACACGCCGTACACTTATACTTATTCCCGCCAAAAATGATACTCCAAAGGGTTGGGGTGAACTCCTTGCTGCCGCATTCGGGACATTTTAAATTACTTTTTGCAGCTTCTTTTTCCGGCGAAGTATCTTCATTTATCGTTTTCAAGTAATCTTCAATTATTGCTTTCGCTTCTTCTTCACGTTCATCCGCAACCGCTAAACGCCCGCCGCCGGAATATAGCAAAACAGCCGGTCTCACCAGCTGAGTATATTCATCAAGAAGGACGCATTCTATCTGTGCGGATTCCAAAACACTCTTCACAACCGTCATCGCACCTATGTCGTTCGACTGAAACACAACTTTCATAATCCATATTCTACGCCTAAAAGTATGGAATATGCAACAATGTAGTTGCCTGATTCATCAGGCAGCTCGATTAATCGAGCAACTACATATTGAATTACCCCTGTTTTTATTGTATATTAAGAAATCAGACTAATAAGATATTTTTTTGAAACCGAGAATACAAATTTTATCTTTAATTAAATTCAATAGCTCCTCTAATCCATTCTCGACTTTCGACTTTCTATTTTCTGCATTAAAGGAGTTCGATTGAACCGTAATCTTTGGATAATTATCATCACCTCAGCGGTGTTTGCTGTCTGCATGGGTGTCTATGATTTTGCAATGCCCATCTACTTAAAAGAAATCAATATTTCTTTTGCAAATATGGGTATTATCTTCGGGCTTTCATCCGTACTTATTTATTTTCTCCGTCTTTATGTCGGGGCTCATTCCGACAGGATAGGAAGAAAACCTTTTTATACTATGGGAGTTCTCTTCAGCTCTTTGGGTAACTTTTTAACTCCGGTTTTTGGTTCTATTCTTCCCTTAACAGCGGTAAAAACCGTTCGTGAAGCTTCTCTCATCGTGCGGGACACTATGCGTTCCATTCTGGTCTATGAAAACGGTAAAAAGAATTTCTTAAGCCTCATCTCAAAAACCGTGGGTATGGAGTTTTTCCTGCAGGGTGTCGGAACTATGATAGGCGGTCTGATCGCCACCAGAAGCGCGTTTTTTGCCTGCGGTATTGCTCTTTTTCTTTCCTCTGTTTTCTTTATGTCCTTTTTTAAAGAGGATTTCAAACCGGTAAAGAGCGATAAGGTAGCGCTTAAATTCAAAGACCTGATCAAAATAGACTTGCCGCCAAAGCTAAAAACTCTCACCCTGGCAATGTTTATCATGACCCTCGGAATGAACATCAGCCACTGTTTTATCATGCCTCTCTTTTTTATTCAAAAATTCGGTATTTCGGTAGCAGATGCGGCAGTTGTACTTATGATCCACAGAATGCTTCTGGGCGTTCCGATGTTCATCTACGGTAATTTCATGAAAGGCAGGAACCTTAAATTCATATACATAGTAACCATGCTCTACGAAGCATTAGCAATAAGCGCGGCAGCCTTGATCTCGAATTTTTGGATTGCAGTTACAGTCTGGCTCACCCACGACCTTTTCGGCGCCGCTTTATGGTCGCCTATTCAAAACCATTATGTCCAGGAGTTCGCAAGAGAAAAATCCCGCGGAAGAGACGTAAGCGAAGCCGTTGCCCTGTCATCCCTCGGAGCCGTAATCGCCCCCTTCATAGCCGGCGCCCTCGCCCCGATAGATATTAGCTTACCCTTTCTGGTAAGCGGAATAATAACGGGACTTACAGTGATACCGTTGTTCAAATTGTAATAGAAAAACAATCACTAAGACTTAAGCACTAAATTCTAAGCAATTACTAATATCAAATCACTAATAAATAAAACAACAAAAGCCCACTTATCTGTTTAGTAATTTTATTATTAAATATTTGTTCTTTGTTTAGTGCTTAGAATTTAGATCTTAGTAATTAGTCTAAGCCCTCTTTTTATGCTCTAGCCAAGCCTCCAACCATCTAACCATCCAAGCATCAATCAATATTTACCGAGCTCTTTTGCCAGCCTAATAAACTCTTTCATATCTTTCAAGCTTACATTGCTGGGAATAGAATGGTCGGAACTTTTTATATATCCGCCGCCTTTTTTCATCTCGGGAATTATTTGTTTCATCGCTGTCCAGAGAGGGTCCCCGCCTTTTTCCATCAAGACTGCATTTAATCCGCCGTGAAATGCGAGCTTGTCTCCGAACTTCTTTTTCAATCCGACAGGATCCATTCCGGCTTTTACTTCCAGCGGATTCAGCATATCAAGACCCATGCTCACGAGCTCAGGAACAAAAGGATTTATATCTCCGCAGGAATGCATATATGCCTTCATTCCCTTCTTATGAGCATAGTCTATTGCTCTCTGATGAACAGGTTTTAAAAGCTGCCTGTACATATCAAGAGAAAAAAACTGCTTTCCCTTGTAACCCATATCGTCATACCACATGAACTCGTCAAATTTATAACCTTCTTTTTCCAGGAGTTCATACAGCCCGATTGCAACATCCAGTTCATGATTGAACATATCTACACACCACTCCGGCTCCTCAAACATAGCGATAAGAAGCCGCTCGGTACCCACCATTGAAGAATGCGTTATATCAAAGCCAAACCACAGATTAAACTCCAGCCACCAGCCATCTTCTTTCCAGATTTCATAATTATCCTTAAGCCTCTTCCAATCTATCCTGTCTTTTGAAGGAAACATTGCTTCTTTTGCCTTCTTCTGCAATTCCCCCGGTTTAGTGGACTACTTGTTAAGTTGGTAATAGTCGCTCTCTGACTGATCGGGACTTTTGTACCCGTTGTACGAGTGCAGGC
>MFGV01000091.1 GCA_001778375.1 Candidatus Firestonebacteria bacterium RIFOXYD2_FULL_39_29 | reverse complement strand
ATTATCATTATATAGGGCCGTTGACCTGGAAACCTGATAATATTTCGAATCCTGACTGGTGGCCGCCTAAGAAAAATAATAAACCGCTTGTTTATATTAGTATGGGAACAACAGGTATAAGTAATATATTCCCATTGGTGTATGACCTTTTTAAAAACTCAGAGTTTTCAGCTATCATAACAACCGGAGGACAAGCAAAGGGACTGCGAACAATAGACGGGCAAGTATACGTTGAAGAGTACATAGACGGTGATTTGGCGATAGAGGAAGCAGACCTTGTTATCTGTCATGGAGGGAACGGTACAATATATCAAGCTTTGTCCCATGGAAAACCGATGATAGGTATACCTTCTATTCCGGATCAAGCCTTTAATATGCGTAGAGTCGAGGAGTTGGGAGTCGGGAAAACGCTGACCTGGCAGAAACTTTTAAAAGATCCTCAAATATTACTTAAAATGTCAAAGGAAATTATAGAAGAAAAATCTTTCCAAGAGAATTCAGTCATTATGCAAAAGATTATAAAGACCTACACTCCGGCAGAAAAAGCTGCTGATATATTAGAAAACTACAAATTTCAAAATGAAAAATATCGAGAGCGAAATGAACTTATCAAAATCGGAAAAAGAGAACCTGTTTTTACAGTTGACTCCGGTACCCACAAGTAGAGTATGATGGTTAGGAGGATGCTTCCATGAACACCAATAAAATTATCGAACTCTACGCGGAGTATGTTTGGCCGGTAATACGGCTGGTTGTACGCCGGTCGCGACGTTGCCGGCGATGCATATTGTCAGAGCATTATGGGCCGTTGATAGGCGGCTTATGCGCCGAATGCCGTGAACAGGGAGCGACTGACAGCATCAGCGCGTCTGTGGATTCGCCGGAGGTAAAGCCTGAGACGAAAGTAAAATTTGACAGGGTGATTAAATCTTATATAAACGGAAACCGTTATCACGGTCTGCTGTTACTTAGTGGCGGTAAGGATAGCGCTTATATTCTTAATAGAATGAAGGCTGAGTACCCTGAACTGCGGTTGCTCTGCGTCACGGTCAATAACGGTTTTATGAGTACAATAGCGATGAGCAGCGCGGTGCGTGTGGCGGAGAAGTTAAAGACCGATTTGATCATTGCAAACGATTGCATCAATGAATTTGCAAAGGTACTACGCCAGGCATTTCTTGACCTGAAGGGGCGAGGAAGCTACGGTATCGTTGATTTCGCTGATGGCGATTTGATCTTTAATATTGGACAAAGAATGGCAAAAAATATGGGTGTCCCTCTTGTGATAGGCGGCTTGTCGTGGGTGCAGGTGCAAAGGATATGCGGTAATGATGATTTCGAGATCGTAAAAGATTCGGCGCCCCATATTGTTTTTCCGCTGGCCGTTTGGAGAACAAATGAGCAGGAGATTAGGCGAGTCGTGCGTTCGACTGATTTGCTGCCAAAGGGAAGCGATAGTCCAATTGTCAGCAATAATACCCTGATTCTGACAATGTCGGCGATTGATGTTATGAACCTCGGCTATTGCAGTTTTGAGCCAGAATTCGCGCAACTCGTCAGGGAAGGAAAAACAGACCGGAATACCTGGCTTCATGTTTTTGAGTTGCTCGAGTTTGCAACGCATAATGGGATTTTCGACAAAGAGATTACCCGGACGCTTGCGCAGCTTGATATGTCCTTGAATGACATAGTAAAGGAAAAGAAGAGATGAGAGTTGGATATATTACGGGTGCAACCGGTTGTGTCGGTCGAAATCTTGTGGACGAACTCTTGTGCGCCGGCTGGAATGTCGTTGTTCTTCACCGTCGAACCTCGGATCTTTCCCGGCTGAAAGGGTGCAAGGTGCGATTCCAAGAGGTTGACCTCCATGATCCGGTATCAACGCTGAACAGTTTAAAAGCGAATACGGATGCTGTTTTTCATGTTGCAGCGAATACATCCCATTGGCCCGCTGAGCGCGAGCAGCAATATAAAGATAATGTTATTGCAACACGCAACTTAGTGCAGGCATCTCTGGCAAAAAAAGTGAAGAAATTTATTTTCACTTCTACCGGCGCGACCAATGGTTGTCAATTTACAGATGAGCGTCTTGCCAACGGGATTGCCAATGGATATATAAGGACCAAGAGACTATCGGAAATTGAAGTTCACAAGGGAGTTGAACAGGGGCTGTGTGCAGTCACACTTCACCCTATTATTGTGATAGGAGCATACGATTATAATAACTATAGCAAGTTTTTTAGCAATCTGAAGTCGGGAAGGCTTAAGGCTGCTTTACCAGGTCATATTGCTTTCTGTCATGCTGCGGATATTGCGCGGGCTCACATTCAAGCTTTTGAAAGGGGACAATGTTCGGAAAGATATGTCCTTGGCGGGACATATACGACCTGGCTGGATGCCTTTCAAAGGATAGCAAAAGCGGTCGGCGCTCCGCCGCCGACGACGACCTTGTCATTGCCTATATTAAAAGTGGCTTCATATGCAATGTGGATTGCCTCCATGTTTACGGGTAAAAAACCGGAACTGACACCGGAACTGATAGGATTATTGGGGGATTCGCCTGACGTGGACTTCTGTGACAAGAAAAAAGCCAAGGAGGAACTTGGATACGAGTCCCGTGACTTGTCCACTATGGTTAAGGACTGCTACGATTGGTTGGTTAAAGAAGGCAGGATCTAGTGCAGTATTATCAGTACAGGCGTTACAATGATTAATTTTCTGTTCTTTGTTAAAATTTAGGCTGAAATTATGAAAGAATCATTCAAATTGGCATATGATGAAAGCAACAGGATGATTAGATATCTGGTTAGCAGCAATGATGTTATTGAGAGTTCTGATTTTGTAGAGAATGTCAGTAACGGTATGAATGTTTTTGGAATCAAAGGCATGAGCAAACCGATAATTGGTATTCTGGCTATCCCGGATCAAGCATTTATCATGCGTAGATTTGAGGAGTTTGGAGTAGGGAAAACACTGACTTGACAGAAACTTTTAAAAAATCCTTAAATATTAATTGAGATGTCGAAGGAGATTATCGGAGAAAAATCTTTCCACCGGAACGCAATTGCTATTCAAAAGATTATAAAGACCTATACTCCGGCAGAAAAAGCTGCTGATATATTAGAAAACTGTAATTCTGAGACTACGGAAAATGCGGAAAATCAGGAGAAAAATGAATACATCCAAAGCAAAAAAAGAGAAGCCGTTCAGTGTGTTTCGCAGTAATAGAATTCTGCAGTCTTTCTGGACTCTAAACGAGGAAATGCAGCCAAGAAATAAAGTAACTTTTGTCAGAGAAATAGACGCATCAGCAATGGAAAAACTTCGCGAAAAGCTTTTGCAAACGTCAGGGGTAAAACCGTCTTTCACCGCCATAATTGTAAAAGCTGCTGCTATTGCTCTTTCTGAATTTCCCTATACGAACAGGGGAATATTTGGCCCGTCATTTTTTAAACGGCTGGTGCAATTTAATAGTTATGATATTGCCGTAGCAGTTGAAAGAAATGTTCCTGACGCAGAGGCGGTCGTGGTTGTTGAAACAATTTATGATAGCAATAAAAAAACACTTGATGCGGTAACGCAGGAATTAAAGGGATTTGCAGATGTAAAATCAGAAAGTACAGAGCGCTGGAGTCTTTTTCATACATTGCTCAGCCGCCTGCCGGTATTTTTGAGTAAATGGATTCTCCGTATGCCTAAATATTCACCAAGTTTGTGGCTGAAGCACAGGGGCGGCGCGTGCTTTGTCAATTCACCGGCCAAGTATGGTATAGATTTTTTAGTGGCGGATATGCTCTGGCCTCTTACAGTCTCTTTCGGATGGATTAAAGAAAGACCGTTTGTTGTTAAAGGGGAGTTAGCAGTTCGAAAGACCATGCCGTTAATAATAGTTTTTGACCGTAGAATTATGGCGGGTGCGCCTGCTGCAAAGTTTTTTAACAGACTTGCGCTGATTCTGGAAAATGCCGAAGAAGAAATAAGCGCAAAATATGAGGATTTCAAATCATACACTGAAGCAGTTTAGTTGGAGAAAGGCTCTTGTAAAATATATTTAAAAAACGGAAAAACAAGATAGCTAGCCTCGGGGAGTAAGAAACTCGGAACGTTTGATGCTTAGAGGCAGAGTTATCATCCGAAGCTTTGACTTAATATGGGTCGTCTTAACTGACGGCCTTTTTTATGACGTTATGCCAAAGAAAATCCTGAGCAGCCTGCCCGCCAATTATGTAAGGCGGATCGTCGAGAGATCCGCCAGTCTTTTAGGCGGATAAGCTCGGAGAGGTTCATACTCAATCTGTGCCATCTCTTTATCCATCTGTGTCATCAGCAAGCGTATGTTTGCTCTTGACAAAACTGCCCACATAATGTATACTTCTTATATGAACAAGCATACACTTGCACGAAAAGAGATAAAACTGCTGACAGAGATCCGGAACTGGTTTATGCAGAAGGGGTACTCTCCTTCTATCCGTGATCTGCAGAAATCACTTGAGTACAAGTCGCCTCGCTCAATAACCGTACTATTGGAACGCCTCAAAAGGAAGGGGCTTATTGAGAGAAATGACGCAGGGGACTTGAAAGTGAACGAGCTGGACAAATGGGATAAAAACAGCAGTAAAACCATAGATATTCCGCTTCTTGGCGTTGTTGCCTGCGGGGTGCCGATGCTGGCAGAAGAGAATATTCTTGAGAGAATACCGATAGATACAAACATTGCAAAACCGCCGTATAAGTACTTTTTGCTCCGGGCAAAGGGTACGAGTATGAATAAGAAAGACATCGAAGAGGGAGATCTGCTTCTGGTCAGGGTGCAATCTACGGCAAACAACGGGGATATTGTTGTTGCTCTGGTAAATGATGAAGCTACTGTCAAGGAGTACCGAAAAGTCGGTAATATTATAGTTTTAAAGCCGCATTCGACTGATCCTGATAATAAAAGGATTATTCTCACTGAAAACCTGGTAATTCAAGGTATCGTTGTACTTGTTATACCGAAAGTTTAAACAATCATTTTGTGGTAGCCGCAGCTTTTAGGTTGCGTTGTTTTCGCAGGCTAAAGCCTTGCGCCTACCTTAGTGACTGATAGGTTATTATGGAGCTACTAAAAATCTTTACTTACAGAGTTAATGTTTGTATAATAATACCTGTAATAAATTCAAGGGGGAGGACATAGTAAAATGAGTAATGAAAAGGATAGAGCAATAGATTTGGCGTTGCTGCACATCGAGAAGCAGTTTGGAAAGGGAGCCATAATGCGTCTTGGTGATATGGCAACGGTAAAGGATATAAAGGTAATACCTACCGGTTCGATAGCGGTCGATCTTGCTATCGGTATCGGCGGAGTTCCAAGGGGAAGGGTCATTGAAATATTTGGTCCTGAATCATGTGGTAAAACTACTCTGTCGCTTCAGATCATAGCGGAAGCGCAAAAGACGGGAGGCACGGCGGCGTTTATAGATGTAGAACACGCTCTGGATCCGGTATATGCGAAAAAACTTGGAGTGGATCTTGACAATTTACTTGTTTCACAGCCGGATAGCGCGGAACAGGCGCTTGAAATTGTCGACACCCTGGTAAGCAGCGGGGGCGTGGATGTCGTTGTTCTTGATTCTGTCGCGGCGCTTTCCCCGAGGGCGGAAATTGAAGGAGAGATGGGAGACTCTCATATGGGTCTTCAGGCAAGACTTATGTCCCAGGCTCTCAGGAAGCTTACTTCGGTAATAAGTAAAACCAAGACTTGCGCAATATTTATTAACCAGATAAGAGAAAAGATAGGTGTGATGTTCGGAAGTCCGGAGACTACTCCCGGAGGGCGCGCGTTAAAATTTTACTCTTCCGTAAGAATAGATATGAGACGTATAGAGTCCATTAAAAACGGTACGGATAACATAGGCAATAGAGTAAGAGTAAAAATTGTCAAAAATAAAGTAGCTCCGCCGTTTAGAGAGGCAGAAGTAGAGATATTCTTTGGCCAGGGTATTTCCAAAGAAAGCAGTCTGATAGAAGCGGCTGTAAATTTCGGCGTTATTGAAAAGAGCGGATCGTGGTTTAACTACGGAGCGGACAGGGTCGGACAGGGTAAAGATAATGTAAGAGAATACCTGAAAGCCAATCCCAAAGTTGCTCTGGAGATTGAAGAAAAAGTAAAGATCAAAGCGGGTGTTATTGACGCAAAGCCGGCGGATAAAAATGAATGCAAGCCTGAAGTTAAAATAGCAGGCGAAAAGGCGGCCAATGTCAAGCCTGAAGGCGCAAAGGTAAAGGTTAAGTAACCAAATGAAAAACGGCGTAAATATTGTCAAAATCAAGAAAGACTTTACCGGTATCGCTGATATAGTTATTAATTCTTTAAGAATCTTTAGCGAGTTTAAAGCCGAGTATATTAGTTTTAGAAAAGTTAAAAAACTGGATTTTTGCCGTATTGACAGACTTGAAAAAGAGCTCTTTGACCTTAAGGATGCAACACATGCCTTGTTTCGCGCCGAGACGGCGGTAAAGAAAGAGATAAAAGAAACGGATCTTTATGACCTGATTGTCAGTTCTATCTTCCATGAAATGCTCCATCTCAAAGAATATATTTATATACTTGAGAAGTATGAGCCGAGTTTTGATCTGATTGAAAAAAAGATGGAAGATAAAAGCCTTGAGGATTTTAAAAAGGACTTCTTAAGGCACAGCAGGGAAATGGTGGGGGAGGCAAAACTGGGCCTCCCTCTTAAAATTCAAGGCATAAATGAGATTGTAGAGGATGCAATAAAACATTTAGGACAGATTATAAAGGTAAACTCATTTGACAGTCATATGTTAAGGTCTATCTTTGTTTCAAGAGAGCTTGTAGAAAGTATCTATGGCGCGAATGGTTTGGAAAAACTCTATGATTCTATATATGAAGGCGGCTGGGTTGAAGGGTATTTTCTTGTCGCGGAAAGCTTTTCTAAGAGCGGGTTTTATGAGGAAGCTGCAACATTGCTCCGGAAGGTAATAGCCAGGACTGATTATCTGGATAAAAATCATAAGCAATACAAGCTTCATAGGGATTATATAGATCGCGCCAGAAAAGATCTTTTGGGATTGGAAAAAAATCTGGCAAGCTGACCGGAAAATTAAGCGGTCAAATTTTATAATGTATTCTTATGTTGTGCTATGCAAAATAATATATTTACAGTTGGAATGATAGCAGGTTGTCTTTTTGCGCTCTTTGGTGTTTCTATTCTTGCCGAAGCGCTTTTTAATTTAAGTATACCTTTTGCAGTTTTTGCGGGAGTTTTCTTTATGTCGAGTATGCCGCAGAAAACCACGGAGGTAACTCCGTGGATGCCCGCCACAAAGATTGGCGGGTCCGCCTCAGGCGGAAATAAGGCATGAAGAATAAATTGAATTCCACTCGCCGAAACTCCGGACGTAAGTCCGCAGAGGTTCATCTTTGTCGGACTGCGGTTCATAATTAGCAGAACTAATAAGGACAAATGACAAAGTACGAATTACAATATATTGAGCGATATAGCACCTTATATTGAACTTTGGTATTCGTAATTTGAAATCTAATGTGCCGCGTTAGTCCGCCGATTTTAAGGTAAAAATAAAATAGTTTTACATGGAGGAGGAGATGAAAATGGGGTTTCTTTTTAGCGGCGTATTCTGGGGGGTCGTAGTTGTAGTGCTCGGACTTCTTTTAATATTAAAAGCCATGGGTGTAAATATTCCAGTAGGTAAGATAATATTCGGAATTCTTTTTATTTATATCGGGATAAGTATGATATTTTGGTCTTTTGGAGGTTGTCATTCTGGAAAGAGTATGCCGGGTTGCTGTAATGGTAAAGATCGAATGATGTTTAATGATTATAAAATAGAAGCTGACGGCAAAAAATCTGAATATAATATAATGTTCGGGCGCGGCGATATTGATTTGAGTAAGATTGAAGTAAAGGATAAGGATGTAAATGTGAAAATTTCTGTGATTTTTGGTGAAGGAAATATTGTGCTAAACTCGGGAATTCCCGCAAAAATCAGGATAACCTCTGCTTTTGGCGGTGCGGTGGCCCCGGACGGTACCAATATAGCTTTTGGGGAATATAACTATAAAAACTCTAAATATAAAGAAGGAGTTCCTGCTTTGCTTGTTGATGCCAGTGTAATTTTTGGCGGCGGTAAATTGTCTGAAAAAGAAAATACAAAATGAATATTACCTTCATTGGAATGGCCGGAGCCGGTAAAAGCTACATGGGTAAAACGCTGGCAAAAAAACTTGGTTATAGGTATCTTGATTTTGATATTGAGATAGAGAAGAAGTATAATAAATCACTAAGGGAATTAATAGAGAAGTTCGGAGAGAAAGGTTTTATCGGTATCGAAGAAAGGATAGTTATCAAGCATACGAAAGAAAGAGATACGATCTTTTCTCCGGGGGGGAGCATAATATATTCAAAAAATGCAATGCACCACCTTAGAATGTATTCGTTGGTGGTTTATCTTGATGTTCCTTTTAATGTGATATCCGGAAGAGTCAAGAGTATTGTTGACAGAGGTATAATTTCCCGCGGAGCAAAGACACTTCGGGTCTTATATAACAAAAGAAAACCCTTGTACAAGAAATACGCTCATGTTACTATAAAATGCGGAAGAAACATACCGTTAAACAAGGTAATAAAAGCTATCTTTTAACCCGAAATCCGAGTTGGGAAGACGTAGAAAATATGATATCGTTGACAGTAAAATATTGTACGTCAATGTGATTTCGGGTCTGATTTCACTTCCGCCAATGATATAGGGCGGATCTTTCGAAGAGATTGCAAAGTTGCAGGATTTCGCAGATTTAGGTAATACAATGTTTTGTGGTTTTTTGTTTCGAATTTAGAATTTAGTGCTTAGAATTTGCTTTTAATGGGGGGTTTTTATGAAAAGATCTACGCTCATGGCAATATCTGTAATAGTATTTCTTACCGTTCTTATAGTTGCTGTAAAAATGATCTTCCCGGGCTCAAAAAAAGAAACAATCAGGGCAGTACTGGCAGGGAAAGAGTGGCTGAATATGGAGTATGGTGCTGATAGAGTAGAACTAAAAGGTAAAACAACCCTTATTGTATTTTGGAATTATACAAATATCAGCAGTAAGAAGATATTAAAGAAAGTTGAAGGATGGAAAGAAAAGTATGGCGCTTCGCTTCAGGTAGTGGGAGTGCATACCCCGGAGTTTGCTTTTGAAAAAGATGCTAAAAATATTAAGAAGTCGGTAGAAGAATCAAAAATTAAATATTCAATAGTCTTGGATAATAGTGCGGAACTAAAAGAGAGCTTTAAGAACGAATCCGTTCCTTTTTTGTATATAATAAATAAAGAAGGTAAACTTATCTATTCCCACGGCGGGGACGGAGACTATGAGATATCAGAGGCGGCAATACGGGAGGCGCTTACAAAAGCTAATTCCTCGCTTAAGCTGCCGGAGTTTATTAAAAATCCGATTACCGGACTTTGTTTTTCCATGACTCCGGATCTTTATTTGGGTGTTTCTAAAGGAGTTATTGTAAATAAAGAAGGTCTGGTTTCCGACAAAACACATAATTATAAAATGATAAAAGAAATACCTGAGGATAGTATTGCTCTAAACGGAAAATTCAGAGCAGCAAAAGAGTACCTGGAATCTGACGGGCCGGGAGGGGTGTCACTCAATTTTACCGCTACTGAAGTGAATATTGTGGCGGAGGCAAATAATGATGAAGCTGCGCTTGAAATTCTTTTAAATGGAAGATCCATAAATAGAGAGTCTCGGGGTAAAAATTTGGATGATAAAAATCAGATAAAATTAAAGGGGCCGGGACTATACCAGATAATTAAAAATAAAACCAAACCTGAAAAAGGTATTTTAACTTTAAAATGCATAAAGGGAGATTTTAAGGTGTACGCCTTCAGATTTTATGGTTGTTCGGAGTAGCTGCAAATAAAAACAGTTTGTAAGGTTAATAAGGTTTTTAAGGTTATTTTCAGAGGTGTTTTTATATAATTTAGCCAAAAATAAGAGAACTTCTTTTCTTTTTATCTAATATCCTTCAATGGCTTTTAACTTTATAAACTTTACAAACCTTATAAACCTTGAAAACTGAAAGACAGGTTTGAACTTTTTAAGCAAAACGTTCAAACCTGTCTTTCGTTACCTTACATATCGGACAGATGTCCGGCGGTTCTTGCCTCGCGCAGAGGTAACCGCAGACTTTGCACCGGTAAACCGGCAAAGGAAGATTAGAAAGTCCTTTTGCGTTTTCCTGTTGTTTTTCCTCTTTCATTTTTAACCTCATTTGTTTTGTCGGTCTTCTTTCAGGAATTGATTTAACGGCGCTTTCACCGTTACCTGCTTTTTTTGAAACATATAAAGCGCAGTAACATACTTCATATTGGTTGACATCGGCATCTCTGTAATCACAGGGACAGATAATATCCAGATCTTCCTCACGTTTTCCTGATGCAAGGCGGCAGGGGCAGGCCTCATAACCAAAACGCTGCTGATTTATTATAAGGCTTTTTACCAGATCTTTTGTAAAATTAATATCGGGGTTAAGGTAATAACCGGATTTTTCGCCGTCTTGCTTTAGTTTAAGATAAAGACTGTCAACTTCCTGTTCGTTAATATTAGCCTGCTCGCTCATAGTTTAAGTTTTTCCTTGATTTCCTCAGGCTGGTAGCCGAGGATGTATTCTTTGTTGTTTATTACAATAGTTGGAAAGGAGACAGCCGGATTCCATTTCTCTATTTCTTTGCTGACTTGTTCTTTTTCCTCTCTAGTAATAGTATCCACATCTATATAAAAATACTCTACTCCAAGTTCCGTTAAGAGTGCTTTTACTTTTTTGCACCAAATACATGTGCTTAAAGTATAGAGCATAATATCAGCTACCTTTTTTCCCTTTATATGCGTTGCTTTCACAAAATTCTCCTTTTTGGTTGCGGGTAGCGAGTTACGGGAAACAGCTTTTCTCTCATTGATGCTGCGCCTCTGACCTTCTGAGCATCCGCGCCTCTATTTCTCCTACTTTATCAAGAAACTATTAATAGTACAATAAAAAACAAATGAAATATTAAACATAGAAAATCGGAACAATTTTGGTGTTTATTTTGTCTATATATTTGTTATAATGTAATGAATTTCATAACATTTCGAACTTGGTGTAATAGCACGGAGAGGTTCATAATATACTTAGATTTAAAGGTGTTTTAGACCGGTTATACTAAAATAATGGACAATTTAAACAGGAGGAATTTTGTATGGAAAAGGATATAAAACAGATAAATGAAATGGTGAAGAAAGAGAGTGCTTTTATAAATGAATTAACGGCGGAAATAGGAAAGGTTATTGTAGGACAGCAATACATCATTAGCAGGATGTTAATAGGTATGCTGGCAGACGGACATATATTGATAGAAGGTGTCCCTGGACTTGCAAAGACCCTCTCAGTTAAGACACTTTCCTCTGCGCTTGATATGAAATTCCAGAGAATTCAGTTTACTCCAGATCTTTTACCTGCGGATTTAACAGGTACGCTTATATTTAATCCAAAAGACAGTAATTTTTCAGTAAAGAAAGGTCCCATATTCACGAATCTTGTACTGGCTGATGAAATAAACAGAGCCCCTGCGAAAGTACAGAGCGCTTTGCTTGAAGCCATGCAGGAAAGTCAGGTTACCATCGGGGATACCACATATCCGCTGCCTTCTCCGTTTTTGGTAATAGCAACGCAAAATCCGATTGAGCAGGAAGGAACGTATCCTCTGCCTGAAGCTCAAGTGGACAGGTTTATGTTAAAGCTTAAAATAACTTATCCCAATAAAGAAGAAGAGAATCAGATAATAGAAAGAATGTCTGACAATAAAGAGATTAAAGTTAAAAAGACTGCCACACCCGCGGATATTATCAGAGTCAAAAAAGTAATAAATGATATCTACGTTGATGAGAAGGTGAAAAATTATGTGCTTGATCTTGTTTTTGCGACAAGAGAACCTGAAAAGTATAAATTAAATGATCTAAAGAGCCTGATTGCGTATGGAGCCTCACCCAGAGCCAGTATATATTTTATCAGGGCTGCGAAAGCGCTGGCTTTCATTAATGGACGGGGTTACGTAACTCCGGAAGATATTAAACTGGTCGGAGCGGATATTCTAAGGCACAGGGTTATTGTCACATATGAGGCCGAGGCGGAAGAGATAACTTCGGAAAATATAATAAAACAGATATTTGATCAGATTGAAGTACCGTAAGAGCAAGCACTAAGAACTAAATTCGAAATTCTAAACAGAGTGGAAACTATATTTATTTGAAAAATATGAGGCGGGGGAAGTTTCCCGCCAACCTAAAATAGTCATTAGTACTTAGTCATTTTACTTTCAGAGGAAACGATGATTTCGAAAGAAGTATTAAAACAGGTTAAACGTATAGAAATCAAGACCGGGCGTCTGGTAAGCGAGACCTTTGCGGGGCAATATGAAAGTACGTTCAAAGGCCGTGGTATGGAGTTTGCCGAAGTCAGAGAATATACTCCCGGGGATGATATCCGGACGATAGATTGGAATGTTACGGCCAGGGTCGGTAAACCTTTTATTAAGAAATTTGTCGAGGAAAGGGAGTTGACCGTGGTTTTTCTTGTTGACTTTTCAAGCTCAGGACATTTTGGTACGGCTGAAAAATTTAAAAATGAGATAGCTGTGGAAATTGTTTCACTGCTTGCGCTTTCTGCCACGAAAAACAATGATAAGGTCGGAATGATCGGCTTTACCGATATTATCGAGAAGTTCATTACCCCGAAAAAAGGTAAAAAACATATTCTCCGTATAGTGAGAGAGATGATTTCTTTTGTCCCGAAGAACAGGGGAACTAATATTAAATCTGCGCTTCAATATTTAAACGAGGTCACAAAAAGAAAGGCTGTAGTATTTTTAGTTTCAGATTTCCTTGACCGGGGTTTTGAAAAAGACTTGAAAATAACTGCGCAAAAACATGATTTGATAGCTCTTAGAATAACGGATGATTTTGAACAGAATCTTCCTAACATCGGTTTTCTTGAAATAGAGGATAGCGAGACAGGGGAGATGGCTGTAATTGATACTTCTGATTCGGGATTTGTAAAGAAATTTAAGGAAAACAGATTGATGGAGGTGGAAACACTTAAGAAACTTTTTAAAAGCGGAAAAGTAGACAGTATAGATATTTCCACGGGTAAATCATACACGAAACCGCTGATAAACTTTTTTAGAATGCGTGCGTTAAGACTGCGGTGAAGCAAGTACAGCAAGAACAGTGAAAAAAGTGAGCAAAGTGAATAAAGATTTAAATTAAGGAGTTGTTAAATTTACAATATCACATTAATGTGGAACGTGAGCAACGTGTAACATGAATAACGTGCTAACGGCTATGTTACAGAAGGAGCTTATATGTTAAAAAACATTCTATGCGCGGTAATACTTTCGGCCTTCCTTATCTCGTGCTCAGGTAATGGAACTCTTTCTATCGGGCTTGAGAAACAAAAGGAATATGCGAATGAGCTGAAGGAAAAAGGACTGTTTTTGCAGTCGGTCACTGAATTTAAAAAGATTCAGGAAAAGGGCAGCCTTTCAAAAAAAGAAGATGCTAATCTTTCGTACCTTATCGGTAAAATATATATGGAGAATATGAATGATTATCAGAACGCACTGGCTGAGTTTATCAGAGTTAAAGTTCTTCTCCCGGAAAGTGATCTGACTCTTGAGGTAAATACAAGAACGATTGAATGCCTTGAAAGACTCGGAAAAAACCTGGATGCTCAAAGGGAAATGGAAAAATATTCAACTTTGAACAAAAAACCGGAAATGTCAAAAGGGACAGTTGTTGCGAAAATCCGGAACAGAAATGTTACAAAAGAAGAAATGGACAATGAAATAAGAAAACTTCCTTCATATGTTCAGGAGATGTATAAGGAAGATGCAAAAAAAGTTGAGTTTTTAAGGCAGTTTATAGCAACTGAGCTGATGTATGATTCTGCAAAGAGAAGAAACTTTGAAAATGATAAGGATATTGTAGAAAAAGCATTCCAGGTAAAAAAGAGTTTTATGGTCCAAAAATTATTAGAAGAAGAGATCAGGGGGAAGATGAACATTTCCGAGTCCGATCTTAAGAATTATTACGAAGCTCATAAAAAGGATTATGTTGAGAAAGATAAAGACAAGAAAGAAAAACAAAAGAGCTTTGAAGAGTCTTTGGAAAATGTTAAACAGGCTTGCGTGAGTGAGAAACAGCAGGAGATTTACCAACAGCTGATTAATCAGCTGTTAAAGGCGGAGAAAGTTACTATATATGAAGATGTCTTTAAACCGGCTAAGTAAACCGGCAGTCATTTCTATACTGATATTTTTTACAGGTTTTGCATGTTCTAAGAGTGCAAATACCGGTTCCGTTGCTGAGCCCGTTACGGCTAGAGCAACGATCAGTAAGGATAAGATAAATATAGGTGATAAAGTAGACTTCAGACTGTTAATTGAAGCAAAAGGCGATATAAAACAAAGCCCGGTTGATCTTTCTTTGTATTTACAGGCTTTTGAGATAAAAGATCATATTCAAAAAGGTCCTGAAAAGAGATGGGGAAAGACAGTTACAGAATACCGTCTCGTCTTAACTACTTTTACTACCGGTAATTATGAGATTCCTGAAATTTCGGTGAAATATACGGACAAAGACAGCCTAGAAAAAGAAGTTAAATCTAATAAGATCATTCTTGTTGTTGAACCTGTGAAATCAAATCCAAATGATAAAGATGATATAAGGGATGTAAAAAAACCTTTAACCATCCCGCATTCCTTCTGGTTCTGGCTCTTTACCGTAATCCTGCCTCTTATTGCAATTGCTGCGTTTTTTCTTGTAAAATATTTAAAATCCGGGAATGTAAGTAAAATAATGGAGAAAGCCGAACCGGCAAGGCCTCCTCATGAAACTGCATACGAGAGGCTTTCTAAACTGAAAGAACTTAAACTTGTTGAAGAGGGAAAGATCAGAGAACACTATTATATTCTCTCGGAAATTATTCGCGGGTATCTTGAAGCAAGATACGAGCTTCCTGTTGTGGAAAGGACTACTTCTGAAGCTTATAAAGAAATGCTTGATTCTGGGAAGATCAAAAGAAAAGAAGTAACCATAGTTAAAGATTTTTTGGAAGAGTGCGACCTTGTTAAATTTGCCAAAGTAATTCCGGAATCGACAAAAATCGAAGAGGATTACGGGATGGGTATTTCCATAGTTGATATGACGAAAGTTATCCCTGTTATTCCTGAACTCTCAACCGGCGGAGGTGCAAAAGTATGAGATTTGCAAATCCGTTATTTCTGCTGTTGTTAATTCCGGTTGCTGCCGCAGTTTGGTATTTTATTGAGAGAGAAAAAAGAAAAAAAGCCGCAATAATGTTTTCGGATTTCAGGCTTTTTAAAGGTCTCGGTAATTTCTCGTCAAATAAGAGACAGATACTTCTGGGACTTCGGACTTTGGGTTTGATATTTCTTGTGCTTGCTTTAGCCAGGCCCCAGTCCGGTCTTAAAACGGAAGAGATCTCCACAAAAGGCATAGATATAATCCTTTGTATGGATACCTCCGGCAGTATGAAAGCGGAGGATTTTAAACCCAATAACCGTCTTGGAGTTGCGAAGTCAGTTGCTTCTGATTTTGTTAAAGGTAGAAGCAATGACAGGATAGGTATCGTGGTATTTTCTGCTGTAAGCCTCCTTCAGTGTCCGCTTACTTCGGATTACGGCGCAGTCATTGATTTTATGAAGAGCATAGATATAGGAATGACACAGACTGACGGTACTGCCATTGGCAATGCGCTTGCGACCAGCGTAGACCGGCTTAAAGACAGTAAGGCAAAATCAAAAATAATAATATTACTTACTGACGGTAGAAATAATATGGGAGAGGTGGATCCTGTAACCGCGGCAAAACTCGCAACTGCTTTTAATATTAAGATATACACAATAGGAGTTGGCAAGGAAGGAGAAGCACCTTTTCCTGTAGATGATCCTATGTTTGGTAAAAGGTATGTATATATTAAAGAAGACTTAGATGAAGTCACACTAAAAGCAATAGCAGAAACTACCGAAGGTATGTACTTTAGAGCGACCTCAGCTGAAGCTCTAAAAGAAATATACAAACAGATAAACAAAATGGAAAAAACAGAGATAAAAGGAATAGAATACACGGAATATACGGATCATTATATCAGCTTGCTGATAATAGCGTTGTTGCTGTTTGTTGCAGAAGTTATTTTGGACAATACTGTGTTGAGAAAATTACCGTAAGCTGAAAATTACTAAGAATAAAATTCTAAGCACTAAACAAAAAGAAAAATATTAAAGCACTAAATATTAAACTTAGGTAAGTTGATAATATATAAGTACAAAGATTTATTTTAGTAATTAAGTATTAGTAATTCAGACTGTGTCGCAATTCAATTTTTAGCTTCACGGCCACAATATATAGGCTTGATAAATCGAGCAACTACAATCTGTTGTGTAGTAAAATATATTTTTCTAATTGCGACACAGTCTGAATTGTTTAGTGCTTAGAATTTTATTGTGCAGGCGGTTTTGAAAACCACTGGCGTAAGCCCGTGGATGAAAAAACCGCGTATAATAAATAGGTTCCGCTCACAAGAGGATTCCAAAGGAGGATACTCCTTTGGCTTGGGCATAGCCCAAGTAAAAAAAGACGCCACGTCCGTAAGGGCGTGGAGTTTCACTCTTAGTGATTTGTTTTGTTACGGAAGGAGTTGTACATGCACTTTAGTTACCCAATTTTCTTATACGCTTTACTTCTTGTGCCGCTTGCGGTGATATTCTTCATTTATACGGAGAGGAAGAAGGCAGCTGATATATTGAAATTGGCTGTAAACTCCGCTTTTAGCAGGTTATCCGCTAATATAAATCCCAGAAAAAGGATTTTCAGGATAATTCTTCTTGTTTCAACGCTGTTCTTTTTTATTCTTACTGCTTCAGGACCTGAGATCGGGGGTAAACTGGTGGAGGTTAAAAGAAGCGGTATTGACCTTATAATTGCTGTTGATTGTTCTTCCAGTATGGATGCTGCGGACATTCAACCGAGCAGAATGATAAAAGCAAAGGATAGTTTATCTTCAATAATAAACAAAATGCAGGGGGATCGTGTCGGTATTGTAGCTTTTGCCGGGGTTGCTTTTGTCCAGTGCCCGCTTACTTTGGACTATAGCGCGGCAAAAATGCTCCTGGATCTTCTTGACACCAGATTGATTTCAAAACCGGGAACGGCTATCGGAGAGGCAATAAAAGTAGGAATAAAGAGTTTTCCTGAGAAGGAAAGAAAGCATAAGGCGATGATTCTTCTGACTGACGGTGAAGATCATAACAGTGACCCTCTGGAAGCTGCAAAGGAAGCCAGAAAAGAAGGAGTAAGGATATATACCGTGGGAATAGGAAAGCCCGAAGGAGACCCTATACCGCTTCTGGATGCGAACGGGAAATTAAGCGGCTATAGAAAAGATAAAAGCGGGCAGACGGTAATGTCAAAACTTGACGAAATGCTTCTTCAAAAAATTGCGCTTGAAACTGACGGAAAATATTTCAGAGCGACGGGTTCGGATATTGAACTGGACCGTATATATAATGACATTTCCGGCATGGAGAAGAAAGAGCTCAAAAGTACTACCTATGTAAAATATGAGAACAGATATCAGTATTTTGCTTTTTTTGCATTTTTACTTTTAATAGCTGAAATACTAATCTCTGAGAGGAAAAAGGTATGGGTGCCGTGGAAAAAATAATTACAATATTTTTAATTGCTTCTATTGTCTTTTCTTTTTCAACCGTAAATGCTGCCGGTATTAAAGGCAGGGTGGATAGCGGCAATAGTATGTATAAGAAAGATAATTTTGAAGGAGCGCTTTCAAAATACCAGGATGCTCAGACAGATGAGCCTGAAAATCCGATCCTTCATTTTAACACCGGAGATGCTTTGTATAAAATGGAGAAATATGAAGAGGCCATTAAGGAGTATGAGAAAACCAGTTACTCGAAGGATATTGAATTGCAGGCCAAAAGCTATTATAATATCGGAAATAGTCTTTACAAGTCAGGGAAAATGCCGGATGCAATACAATATTACCAGAAATGCCTTGGATTAAATCCAAAGGATCAGGATGCAAAGTATAACATAGAATTTGTCAGGAAAAAGATAAAAGAGCAGATCGATAAAAACAGTAAGGATAGTAAAGACGGCAAAGACAGTAAGGAAGGTAAGGAAAGCAAAGAAGGGAAGGACAAAAAAGACAAAGATAAGAAAGAGCAGGAAAAACAGGCGAAAGAAGGGAAAGAGAATAAGGACAAGAAAGAAGAAAAGGATAAAAACGGGAAAGAAGAGAAGAAGGAGAAAATGTCCAAGGAAGATGCTGAGCGGCTTTTAAAAGCCATTAATGAAGATGAAAAAAAAGCTCTGGATAAGAAGAAAGAACAGCAGATGAGAAATTATGAGTGGGGAAATGTACAGGAAGACTGGTAAAAAATGAAGAAAATAATTATAGGTGTTTTGTTAGTAACAGGGCTTTTTGCAGCCGAAGATATTACTATTACGGCCGGAGTTGATAGAAATGTTGTAGAAACTAATGACCAGGTAACCCTGGAAGTCAGGGTTTCCGGTTCGGGTACTCCGCCTCTTCGGATTCCTCAGATAAATGATTTTGATGTGGCAAACGGGGGACAGAGTAAACAGTCCAGTTTCAATATTGTCAACGGACAAATGTCCTCTTCCACAACAGTCCTTTATAACTTTATTCTCACTCCAAAAGGCGCCGGTAGATTTACCATACCCTCGTTTACTGCCGAATATAAGGGAAAGATCTACAAATCAGAACCTGTGCAGATAGAGGTTGTCAAAGGAAATGCTCCGGTTAGAAATTCCGGCGGCGGGAATGTTACGGCGGCGACCGGGAATGGTAATATTTTTGTGCAGGTGAGTGTTAATAAAAATAAAGTTTATGTAAATGAACCGATAGTAATGACCTTTGGTTTCTATAGAAAAATCAATCTAATGGGTCAGCCTCAATACACTCCGCCGGATTCCACCGGTTTTTGGAAGGAAGACCTTCCGCCGCAGGTAAATTACAATAGTAATGGTTATGCTGTAACCGAGCTTAAAACTGCTCTTTTTCCGGCTTCTCCGGGGGAATATACCATAGGTAAAGCTGCGCTTATTTGTGCCGTGCCGGTGCGGGGGCAAAATGACGATTTCTTTGGAAATATGTTTGGCGGGGGAAGGAACGAAAAGTATGAAAGTAAACCGGTTGGTATTACTGTTATGCCTCTTCCCTCAGAGGGAAAACCGGAGGATTTTTCGGGAACTGTGGGCAGATTTAATCTCTCTGTAAATGCGGATAAGCGTGAGGTAAAAACTAATGAAGCGGTGACTTTGACTGTAACCCTTTCCGGAACGGGAAATATCAAAACAATAACAGAGCCGAAACTTTTTCTGTCGGATGAATTTAAAAAATATGATTCCGTTTCGGATATGAATATAAGCAAAGAAAATTATGAAGTGAGAGGAGCTAAAATATTTAAAACTGTAGTGGTTCCGAGAAAAGCGGGAAAGCTTACTATTCCTGCCGTAAGATATTCGTATTTTGATTATGTTGATAAAAAGTATAGGACCTTGATCTCGAATCCCGTAACACTTTCGGTTTCCCAGGGGGCAAAGGAAGATGCCGTCTATGCGAATATGCCTTCTCTGCCGTCTGCGGAAGGCGTGAAGGTGTTCGGAACAGATATAAGGCATATAAAAGAGACAAATAAAATTTCCGGTGCAAAAAGAGTATTTTACAGATCGCCATTATTTGTTGTTTTAAATCTACTTCCGGTATTAGCCTGGCTGTTTATTGTTGTTTATCAGCGATTTCAGTATTCAAGAGAGCAAAATGTGGCTTTCTTTAAAGCCTCAAGGGCGTATGGAAGGGCACTTAAATGTCTAAAGGCAGTAAATAAGGATATCAAACAGGGAAAAAAGGAATGTTTGGGACAGATTGAGATTATCTTTGCCGAATATATAGGAAGTAAGATTAATCGCCAGGGGGCGGGTCTTTCTGTTTCTGATATAAAATTTATTCTTTCTGAAAAAGTGAAAGAGCAGGAACTTGTTGATACAGCCGCAAAGCTCTTTGAAGAACTTCATTTCCTTAGATTTGCCCCGTCGGGAAAAAAAGCAGCTGATCTTGTAAAACTTACAGAGGCAATAAGAGAAATGATTATCAAACTTGAAAAGGCGGGTTTATGAGGATATTTTTATTAATATTTTCACTTATGGCTTCAGGCGTGTTTGCCGATGCGGATTTTAATGCCGCAAATAAGCTTTATGAGTCCGGTAAGTATACTGAATCTGCAGCCGCTTATAATACAATAATTGGTGACGGAAATCAGAGTGCGGAAGTATATTATAATCTTGGAAACTCATATTTCAAGGAAAAGAAACTGGGTTTGGCGATATTAAGTTATGAGAAAGCTTTGAAAATATCCCCCCGGGATGCCGATATAAAGTACAATCTTGATTTTGCCAGAAGTTTTATTAAAGAAACGGCTGTGGCGGACGCAGCCTCGAAGATTATTAATTCCATATATTATTATCTTACGATAAACGAACTTAGTGTACTTCTTTCTCTGGTGTTTATTATGCTTATGGGACTGATTATTTACAGGATTTTCAGAAAGAACGAACTCTCCTACTGGCTTACCTTCAGTTTTTCAATACTTTTTGGTATACTGTTTGTCTTTAGTTCCCTCCGGATACTGGAAAATGAAAATACCAAGACGGCTATTGTAATCTCTGCTTCAGTTGAAGCTAAAGCCGCTCCCATAGAAACAAACCCCGCCTCTTTTACCATTCCTGAAGGAAAAAAACTCTACATTATTAACACCCGTCAGGACTGGGTCGAAGTACTTCTAAAAGCAGAGAATATTAAAGGTTGGATAAAAAAGGATACGATTTCGGAGATTTAGAGTTCTTTCTAGCTGCATAAGAAAGTATAGAAATAAAAAATGGAGAGATTCTTGGATTATAGTTTATTGGAATCATATCTTGTGTCAGTGTCCACCTACAGTGAGATCTCGTCCGATACAATGCTGTGTGAGACCTCGCCAATAGGCGGGCCAAGGGCGGAGAATCCCGTAGCTTTGTAATCTAATCAAAAGATTCGCCAATTATGTTAGGCGGATCATCGAGAGATTCGCCCTATATTACTGGTGGAAGTGGAATCGTTTTTTACGTATTTTACTATGGATTCAGGGTAATAAAAGAACCTCTTTTTTATTTGCAGCTTTAGTGCTATAATAAAAATAGTTAATAAGGTTGAAAACTGGAAATGCGGAGGGTGTATGAAAAAGTTTCTTATTTCTGCTGTCCTATTGTCTTTTGCTTCTTTTGTTTATGCGCAGGAAAAGCCTGAGGAATACTTTAAAAAGGGCCTTCAATTTGCCAATGAAAGCAAATATGATGAAGCTATAACAAACCTTAAAAAGGCTGTTGAGCTGAAACCAAAATATGCCGAATCTCACCTACACCTTGGCGTGGTACTGGCAAATAAAAAACAGTATGATGAAGCTATCAAGGAGATTGAAGCTGCTGTTTCTCAAAAACCGGAAAGTATTACGGCTCACTGGCTTCTGGCAATGTTGTACGAAAAAAAGTTTCTAAAAGATAAAGCTATTTTAGAGTGGCAGAAAGTGCTGGACCTTCATCCAAAAGAAGAAATGAAAGCTTTGGCCGAAAAACATCTGAACAGACTAAAAGGAAAATGATATGAAAATAAATATAATGGCGGTAATAGCCGTTGCGATTTTACTTAATGCCTGTTCTTTTCAGCGTGTTGCGGTCAAAAAAGGTTATGATTTTTCCGGTATAAAACGGATAGCTGTTTTGGGTTTTACGAATAATCTGGAGTTTAAGAATTCCGGTGACGTTGTAGCGGATGAGTTTGTAATGCAACTCCTGAATAAAAGTTACAGTGTTATAGAAAGAGGCAGGATCAATGCCATATTAAATGAACAGGAACTTGGAGCTATGAATAAGCTGGATCCTTCAACTATAAAAAAAGTAGGAAAGATACTGGGTGTCGACGCCATCCTTACCGGTTCTGTTGTAAAATACCTTGAAGACAGCAATAGGATAATATATTTTAATGATAAGGACGGTAATCCGATTTCGCAATCCAGGCTTCAGCAGGCAGAAGTCAGCATCACCGCCAGGTTGTTTGATGTGGAAACGGGAGAAGTGGTGTGGTCAGGAAGCAATCATGATTCCGGTTTTGAAATCTCGGATGCTGTCTATTCTGTTGTAAGCGGTCTGGTTTATTCAATAAAGTAATAATCCGGTATAGCAAATATCCCATTGTGTTGATCTCGTGAAAATGTTAATTTTATTGCGAAGATTATTCCGGCAAGTTTCTGCCATGTCCGTCTTTTGTTGATAAATAATTGTTCGTATAGGTATTGTGATTATTTTTATATCTAATCTGCATTGTTTCTCCTGAATTGTACTTCATTCCAATAAAACTATTGATATATTGGATATAACTCCAAAAACGTCCGCCAATTCCATTGAAAAACCTCTTTATAACTGATATTATACTATAATGCAGACAGCGAAGATTTATTCGGTTAGTGAGATTACCAGGCAGGTAAAGAGCCTTATCCAGCAGTTTGAAAGTATTTGGATTGAAGGGGAAATCTCGAATTTTGTGCCTCATTCTTCGGGGCATATGTATTTTTCGTTAAAAGATGAGAAAAGCGTTATCAGGGGGGCTTTTTTTAAGAATGCCAATCAGCATCTTAAGTTTAAACCGGCTGACGGGATGATGGTAATTGTACATGGTAACCTTGATCTGTATGAAAAGAGCGGGCAGTATCAGATTATTGTTGATAAAATGGAGCCCAAGGGAGTCGGGGCTTTACAGCTCCGGTTTGAACAGCTTAAGGTACAATTAAGTAAAGAAGGGCTTTTTGAAACAGGTCGAAAAAGGAAATTACCGCTGCTGCCGCGTAAAATAGGAATAGTTACTTCTCCTACCGGTGCAGCTATCAGGGATATGATAAATGTCTTAACAAGAAGGTTTCCGAATATTCATATAGTATTAAACCCTGTCCGAGTGCAAGGTGATGGGGCGGCAGAAGAGATTGCTGCGGCTATAAAGGAAATGAACGAGGACGGAAGTTATGACGTACTTATTATAGGAAGAGGCGGTGGTTCTCTCGAAGACCTCTGGGCTTTTAACGAAGAAGTTGTTGCCAGGGCTATTTTTGTTTCAAAGATCCCTGTGGTTTCCGCAGTCGGGCATGAAATTGATTTTACGATATCGGATTTTGTAGCGGATCTGCGCGCTCCGACACCTTCAGCGGCGGCGGAGTTGGTTGTTGCCAACAAAACAGATCTTGTACAAAAACTTGGCGCTTACGAGATGCGGCTTACACAGGATCTTAAGAAAAAATATCTGGCTTTCAAAGAAAAACTGGACTGGATAAGAAAATCAGGTCTGGCAATGGGCTTAAAAAGGACTCTGGATATCTTTAAAGAAAGAGTGGGAAACGCGGCAAAGAGCCCTGCTTTTACAAGACCGAAAGAGAGAGTAACCCAGCTTAAGCAGGAAGTGGATGAGTACGAAGCCAAACTGGCAAAATCAATAAAGCACTTTCTTGAGAACAGAAGGAATGAAATTAAAATAATAAGCGGGAAGATAGAGAGTTTGAACCCTCTGAATATTCTAGAACGTGGTTATAGTGTTACTACGAAAAATGGAAAAATTATTAAAGACTCTGCCGAACTTGATATCGGTGACGAGATCGGTGTAAGGCTGCATAAGGGAAGTATCAAGGGAAAGGTGCTGGGTTCTGGGGACTAGGGACTGGGAGAACAAGTACAAATGACAAAGTATGAAGTATAATATTAGGAGAGATATATAACACCTTATATTGTAATTTGTCATTCGTAATTTGTAATTAGCTTGAACGGAGGTCTTATGGCAGATAAAGAAGTGAAGTTTGAGTCGGCTTTAGAGAAGCTCGAAGAGATTGTTGATAAATTAGAGAGCGGTGATATAGGGTTGGATGAATCTATTAAGCAGTATGAAGAAGGGATGAAACTCCTGAAATTTTGCACGGCAAAACTTGATGAAGTGGAGAAAAAGATAGAAGTGCTTGTGAAGGATAAAGGCGGGAAAGTTACTGGATCGAAGCCTTTTAAGAATGAAGAAGCACAGGATAAGCTTTTGTAGATTGCAACTGTTAAGTTTCGTTGTTTCGAGAGCTGTAGTTGCCTGATTTATCATGCCTGAGGCAGATCCGCCTCAGGCGGAAATCGAGCAACTACAATATAAGGAAGGATATGGATTTTAAAAAATACTTAAATAAAAAATGTGTTTTGGTCGATAAAGCGCTGGATAAGCTTATGCCCGTTAAAGAGGAGTATCCTTCAATAATTAATCAGGCGATGAGGTATTCTGTGTTTGCGGGCGGCAAAAGGGTGAGGCCGGTACTGGTTATAATGGCGGCGGAAGCTCTGGGATTTAAAGCGGAAAGGGTAATGCCTACTGCTTGCGCAATGGAGCTAATTCATACATATTCGTTGATACATGATGACCTGCCTTGCATGGATGATGATGATTACCGGAGGGGAAAGCTCACAAATCATAAAGTTTTTGGCGAGAATATGGCGGTGCTTGGCGGGGACGGGCTTTTGACCTTTGCTTTTGAACTTATTGCGAAAAATATGGAGATAAAAGGCGTAAATCCTTCGACTGTTGTTAAAGCCTTGAAAATAATCGCAGATGGTGCGGGAACTCATGGTATGGTCGGAGGGCAGGTTGTTGATATAATATCCGAAAATAAAAAATTAAGCGAGCCGGTGTTACAATACATCCATACACACAAGACCGGAGCCTTGATCAGAGCTTCAATACTTTCCGGAGCTGTGCTTTGTAATGCTGATGATAAGAAATATAAAGCTCTTAGAATATACGGAGAGCACATCGGTCTGATATTTCAGATAGTTGACGATATACTGAATGTAACCGGGGATGCGAAAAAGCTCGGGAAAGCAGTAGGTTCGGATGCGAAAAGAAAGAAGATGACGTATCCTTCTTTGTTCGGGCTAAAACAGTCGAGGGAAGAGGTGGAACTTTTAAGCGAGAAGGCGAAAGCGGCGGTAAAGCCGTTTGGAAAAAAAGCAGAAACAATGCTGGCGTTGGTGGATTTTTTGAAGAATAGAGAGAGATAGATGCTTGGAGGCGCGGTAGGAACAGAGGACGGAGGGCAAGAACGTTCTCCGGAGGACGCCAATGCTTTGTGGCGGAAAGTACGATATACAAAGTACAAAGTTTATTAGGAGTTTTTAAATATAATAATACAATAGTGTAAGACGTTATGGACTTTTACAGACCTTTATAGACTTTTATGGACGTTATTAAAACTTGTATCAGTAGAATAGATTCACTAAAGGAGAAATATTCATAAATGAATATTCTTGACCGGGTTAATTACCCTAAAGATATTAAAAATATGACAAAAGCAGAGCTGCAAATGCTTTCAAATGAGCTCCGGGATTTTGTCGTTAATGTAGTTTCGAAAACCGGTGGACACCTGGCTTCGAATCTTGGAGTGGCTGAATTAACGGTGGCTTTGCATTATGTCTTTGACGCGCCAAAAGACAAGATAATCTGGGATGTCGGACACCAGTCGTACATTCATAAAATACTTACGGGACGGAAGAAGAAATTCCATACGCTTCGCCAGTTTGGAGGTATCTCCGGGTTCCCTAAACTCACTGAGAGCGTTTATGATGCGTTTGAAACCGGACATTCTGGAACTTCTATTTCAGCGGCTCTGGGTATGGCGGCGGCAAGGGATATCAAAGGGGAAAGTAATAAAGTTATTGCGGTTACGGGGGATGCAAGCCTGTCAAACGGTATATCCCTGGAAGCTATTAATAATGCCGGGCATTTAAAAAAAGATCTCATAGTGATTCTGAATGATAATGAAATGTCCATTGCTCCGAATGTGGGTGCTATTTCAGCTCACCTTAACAGGATTATTACAGGTGAGTTCTATAATAATGCAAAAGAGAAGGCAAAAAACTTTATTTCAAAAAAAGAGATTTTCGGGCTTCCGGTTATGAGGATTGCAAAAGTTATCGAAGAGGGATTGAAAGGTATTATCTCCCACGGAATAATGTTTGAAGAACTTGGGTTCCGGTATATTGGACCTGTTGACGGTCATGACATAACTCAATTGATCGCAACTTTTGAAAGTATTAAGAGATTTAAAGAGCCGGTGATGATTCATGTCGTGACAAAAAAAGGAAAGGGATATGAGCATGCTGAAAATGATCCGACTTCTTTTCACGGAACTCCTGCATTCGAAATAGAAAGCGGGGAAGTTAGTTCTAAAAAGGGAAAGTCCTTTACTAAAACCTTTTCGGAAAATTTGATAAAGCTTGCGGCTAAAAATAAAAAAATAGTCGCTATTACGGCTGCCATGCCTTCCGGAACGGGGCTTGATAAATTTCAGGAAAAATATCCTGACAGGTTCTTTGATGTGGGTATTGCTGAAGAGCACGCGGTAACTTTCGCGGCAGGGCTCGCGGTCTCGGGGCTAAGACCCGTTGTAGCTATTTATTCCACCTTTATGCAGCGCTCTTATGACTGCATTGTCCATGATGTGGCGATGCCGAATCTTCCCGTTGTGCTTGCACTGGACCGCTCGGGGATAGTAGGTGATGACGGAGAAACACATCAAGGTGTATTTGATATCTCATTTTTGAGCCATATCCCGAATCTTTCAATAATGTCGCCTGCCGATGAAAAGGAATTTGGAGAGATGCTTGCGATTGCTTTTAAGCTTAGGGGGCCTTCAGCTATAAGGTATCCGAGAGGGGAAGTAACCCCGGGAAGCCTGAGCGGTAAGAAAACTGTATATGGCAGATCAGCGGAGGTGAGAGCGGGTAAAGGTATTTGTATTATTGCCGTAGGCACCATGCTGAGCGAAGTTTTAAAAGCAGCAGATGAACTTAAAAAAGAAAAGATATTTCCTGCGGTAATCGACGCAAGGTTTATCAAACCTATAGATACTAAAATGCTTGATCTGGTGCAGAAGAATTATAAAAAAATAGTAATCGTAGAAGAAAATGTTCTTTCCGGCGGATATGGAAGCCTGGTGCTGGAATACTATAATAAAAAAGGCAAGACAGCCCGTGTTGTGAGGCTGGGGCTGCCTGATAAATTTATTGAGCATGGAAGCAGAAAACTTTTAATAGAAAAGTACGGTATCTCCAAAGAGCATATAAAAAAAGCAATAATGTCAAACAAGATATAAATAAAAAAGAAAATGGGAAAAAAGGTATTATCAGTGGAATCCATAAGTTTTGTAATCAGCGGAATCTTTTTCGTAAGGGGATAGTATATGCAGACAGTGTTTTTAAAGATCAACGCAGGCAGACCGGGGATTAAAAAAGTGACTTTGGCATTAGTAAGGTGGCTGGAGAGCAAGGGATTGAAAGTGGTTCTCGACAGCTCTGCCGCGAAAATTATAGGAAGAAAAACAATTAATATCGACCTTTCCTTGATTGACCTGTTTATTGCTTTGGGCGGAGACGGTACTCTGTTAGCATTAGTCAGGGAAGCCCGTCCTACTAATGCGCCTTTTATCGGTATTAACGCAGGCATGCTCGGGTTTTTAACGGAGATAAAGCTTAAAGATATGAAGCCGGCGCTTAACAAAGTACTGAAGGGGGATTACGAAATAGATGAAAGGATTTCCCTGGAAACGGAAGTAGAAGGCTTAAACGGAAAGATAAAATCTATGTATTCTCTAAATGATACCGTTATTTCTGCTTTAAAGGGCCGTCTTATTACTATGGATGTCCATGTGAATGAAGAGTATCTTAATTCTTACCGCGCTGACGGGATAATTATTTCCACTCCTACAGGTTCTACAGCCTATTCTTTATCGGCAGGCGGGCCTATTGTCAGTCCAAAATTGAACGGTATTATTATTACGCCTATCTGTCCTCACATGCTCAGTAACAGACCGATAATTGTACCGGATGACAGTGTCCTTAAAATATTTGTAAAAGCAAAAGGCGGCAATGCGGTAAAAGTTACGGCCGACGGACAGATGGAATGTTTAATTGCAGAAGAGACTCCCATTATTATACGAAAAACAGGGGTTCCTGTAAAACTTGTAGTGCCTTCGAAAAACAGTTTTTATGAGATACTTCGGCAAAAATTAAATTGGAGATAGAAAGTGGCTTTAAAAGAATTAAGGATTAAAAACTTTGCCATAATTGAAACAGCTTCCGTGGAGTTTGACTCCGGTTTTAATGTTATAACCGGAGAGACCGGCGCAGGGAAGTCTATTATTATTGACTCTCTAAACGCCGCGCTTGGGGAAAGAGCTTCGCTGGAACTTATAAAGAGCGGAAAAGATACAGCTGAAGTACAAGCCTTGTTCCAGGAGATTAATAAAGAGGTAAAGCAAAAACTTGTTGAAGCCGGTCTTGATCATGATGAGGAACTCTTAATAAAAAGAGAGCTAAGCAGGACAGGAAAAGGACGCTGTTATATTAATGACAACCTTGTAACGGTTAATACCCTAAAACAGATAGCGGAATACCTTGCCGATATTCACGGGCAGCATGAGCATCAGGCGCTTTTAAACCCTAAAAATCAACTTGAGCTGGTGGATTCTTTCGGCAAACTCGAAACTGAGAGGTCTAAATATGCGGAAAATTACACCTGTCTTGAAGAACTCTTGAAAAAAAGAGCTTCTCTTGTTATGAATGAGCAGGAAAAACAAAGAAGAATAGATATGTTGCAGTATGCGATAAAAGAGATAGATGAGGCGAAACTCAAAGAAGGGGAAGATGCGGATATTGAGAAACTCCGTAATATCCTTGTTAACTCGGAAAAGATTTCCGCGAGTGTTGCCGAAGTTAACACGCTTCTAAACGGGGATGAAAATACAAATTCTTCGCTTGCCGGGATAGAAAAAGCAGAGGTAAAATTAGAAGCACTTGCAAATATTGACCCATCATTAAAGACTGCGGCGGAAGCTCTTAAAAATACCGTGATAGAACTTAAAGAAGCTGCTGAAACTGTATCCTCATATAAAGAGAAGATGGATTTTGATCCGGACAGGCTGGAAAAGATCGATGATCGGAGAGATCTGATACTGAAACTGAAGAAAAAATACGGAAGCAGTGTATCTGAAATAATAGAGTATTGTGAAAAACAAAAAGCAGAGTTAAATGCTATTACAAAGAGTGAAGAAGAGCTGGGGAAAATTGATGCTGAAATAGCAAGATTGAGAATTGAAGCGGGAAAAAATGCAGTAATTCTCTCCGAGAAAAGGAAAAAAACAGCGCTTGATCTGGAAAAACGGGTAGTTTCTGAGCTGGCCGATCTTGGAATGGCTAAAACAAAATTTAAAGTGGAATTTTCAAAAGAGGAAGATGCTTTTGGAGTTCTTGAGCTTAACGGAAAAATATATTCGGCAAATAAAACGGGGTTTGATAAGACACAATTCCTTATATCTTCCAATATAGGAGAAGAACCGAAACCTTTTAATAAGATCGCTTCCGGCGGGGAAATGTCCCGTGTTATGCTCTCTTTAAAAGTAATTACCGGAAGTTCCGACAAAGTGGGGACTCTGGTTTTTGACGAAATAGATACAGGAATAGGCGGGAATATGGGCCTGACTGCCGGAAAAAAAATGAAAGAAGCCGCAAAGTCCAGGCAGGTTATCTGTATTACGCATCTGCCTCAGATCGCTTCCCTGGCAAAAGAACATATTTATATAGAAAAAGGCGTTAAGAACAATAAGACAGTTATAAGCATTGAGAAATTAAATAAAGAAGGTCGTATAAAAGAAGTAGCCAGAATGCTGGGCGGCTCGGACAACAAAGCAGCTCTAACGCACGCGAAAGAACTTCTTAAGTAAAATTGACGATTTACGATTGACAATTTAATGTATGCGGGGAAATGCTCCCGCAATATTTGCGAATAGAATAAATGAACAGTTATTTTTGTTTTGATAAATCATACTACAATCGATTGTCAATCGTAAATAGATGGTAGTTACGGATTGTATTAACGAAATTTATGTGAAAATAGGAGAAACATGAAACGTATATATCTTGACTACGCAGCCACGACCCCTGTCCATCCGGACGTTCTTTCTGCTATGACGCCTTACTTTATGGAGTTATTCGGTAACGCATCTACTATTTATCATTACGGGAGAGAATCAAAAAAGGCGATAGAAGAGGCGCGGGAGTCATTTGCAAAAATCATAGGTGCTGATCAGTCGGAAGTAATATTTACAAGCGGGGGGACTGAATCTGATAATCATGCTATCAAGGGGGCTGCTTATGCCAATAGAACAAAGGGTAATCATATAATTACGTGCAAAATCGAACATCATGCAGTATTGGAGACATGTCATTATCTTGAGAAAGAAGGCTTTAAAGTGACTTATTTACCGGTTGATACTGACGGGCTTGTTAACCTTGAGGAGTTGAAAAAGGCGATTACGGATAAAACAATACTTATTTCCATCATGGCTGCGAATAACGAGATAGGTGTACTTCAACCGATAGCGGAGATCGGAAAAATTGCAAGGGAGAAAAAGATAGTATTTCATACGGATGCCGTGCAGATGGCAGGTTCTCTCCCTATTGATGTGGAAAAGATGAACATTGACCTCCTTTCAGTTTCTGCGCATAAATTATACGGACCAAAAGGGATCGGCGGTTTATACATCAGAAAAGGTGTTAAAATATCTCCTTTTATTCACGGTGGAGAACAGGAAAAAAGAAGAAGAGCCGGCACTGAGAATGTTCCGGGAATAGTCGGATTTGGCAAGGCATGTGAAATTGCCATGCAAAATATGGAGAAAGAAGCAAAGAGAATATCAGGACTTAGAGATAAATTTATAGAAGGTCTGATGAAAATAATTCCCGAGGTTAAATTAAACGGTCACGCAATAAAGCGGCTCCCAAATAATGTAAATGTATCTGTAAAATATATTGAAGGTGAGTCCATGATACTTAATCTGGACATGGAAGGGATTTGCGCTTCTTCAGGTTCCGCCTGTACTTCCGGTTCACTGGAACCTTCTCATGTTTTAATGTCATTAGGATTATCCCATGAACTTTCACACGGCTCCGTAAGATTTACTCTCGGAAAGAATACGACAGAAGATGAGCTTTCAATTGTGCTGGAAAAATTTTCAGAAACAGTAGATAGGCTAAGGAAATTGTCACCGCTGTATAAACCAACAAAAAAGTAATTTACGATTTACAAATGACGATTGACAATTTAATGTGCGCGGGAAAGAGACCCGCAATATTTAATTGATACCACATTAATTTAGAACGTGAGTAACTTGAGCAACGTGTAACGTGCAACGGTTTACTGGAGTTAACTATTATGAAAATAAGCGACCAAACAGTTGATAAACGTAACAAACTCGTAGACGAATCAGAAATATCTTTAGTTCTTGATACCTATGATGATATATTTTCCGACTTTGACCCGCGGCCTTATGATCATAGAGTGCTCTCTTTTGACTTTTTGATTGAAGCCAAGAGGGCTGCAAGGGAAAAGGTATCGGGGTTGGAATTAAAGTTCATGCTTCCGGAAAATCTTTGTGATAAAGAAAAAGAGCTTTTAATAAGAAAGCGCTTGCATGATCATTTTCATAAGCATATGCAGATCCTGAAAAAAGAAAGAAGCACAAAGGTTGGTAACGGAATACTTTTTGCATTACTTGGATTCTTTCTTACCGCTTGCGCTGCTGTAATGAGTTATTACAATCAAAATTCCTTAAATGCGGCTGTTATGCTCGTATTATTGGAACCTGCCGGTTGGTTCTCCATCTGGAACGGCCTGGATATGGTTTTTCAGGGCAGTAAAGCAACCAACGAAGATTATGCTTTTTATCGAAAGATGGCTACGGCGGAAATAACGTTTAATTATTATAAGTGAAAATAGACAAGGTGTCAGGTTTTGGGTGCTAGGGACTGGGTTTGTAACGTTTTAACGTTATAAACAGTCTTTATTTTCGTTTATTCCGGGAATAAATAAGCAGGAATAAATAAGCATTTGACAAGCCGGCATTTTTTATGCTAAAATCTTACTCATTAAAGTCATTTTTCTCTGAAATAGTCAATTCTTACAGCAAAAACCTGTTATTTTAGGGTTAATTTTCAAGGGAGGCAGTAAAGATGGAAAAGAAAGGGAAAGTTAAGTGGTTTAATGAAGCAAAAGGTTATGGATTCATAGAGCAGGAAGGCGGCGGGGATGTGTTTGCTCATTATTCCGCTATTCAAGGGGAAGGTTTCAAGACCCTGGCTGCAGGGCAGGAAGTAAAATTTGAAGTTACTGATGGTGCAAAAGGTCCGCAAGCCATAAATATTACAAAAATCTAGTAATACAGGTTAAAACATATCAGTTAAATCTCTGCCGCCCCGAATTTAGATTGCCGGGGTGGTTTTTTCTGAAAAGCATCTTAATTCTATTTCCTTAAGGAGGAAAAATGGAAGTAATAGTAAAAAATACAGTTGAAGAAATGTCAGTTTGCGGCGCGGAAGTTGTAGCAGAAGTATTGAAATCAAAAAAGAATCCGATACTCGGTCTTGCTACAGGTTCTACTCCTGTTAAGATGTACGGGGAACTAATAAAGATGAACAAAGCGGGAAAACTTGACTTTGCGAGTGTAAGAACTTTTAATCTTGACGAATATGTCGGCCTTGCGGAAACCCACGATCAAAGCTACAGATATTTTATGAATACGAACCTTTTTGATCAAGTAAACATTGATAAGAAAAATACCAACGTACCGAACGGCCTGGCAAAGGATATTGCCGCCGGTTGCGCGGAATATGAGAAAAAAATAGTGGCCTGGGGCGGTATTGATATCCAGGTGCTTGGAATAGGTTCAAATGGTCACATTGCATTTAACGAACCTCTTTCCGGGATGAACACCAGAACAAGAAAAGTTTCTTTAACCGAAGGGACAATACAGGACAATGCGAGATTTTTCGCGAAAAAATCTGACGTACCTACCTTTGCTGTTTCCATGGGCAACGGAACCATACTTGAAGCGAGAAAAATAGTGCTTCTTGCGAACGGCAAGAACAAAGCTGCGGTGGTCGCTCACATGATAGAAGGAGCGATATCACATATGGTGCCGGCTTCCTTCCTTCAGACGCATGCTGATGTCGTAGTTGTTCTGGACAAAGACGCAGCTTCAATGCTTAAAGGAAAGTATCCGAGTTCGTTGGCAAAATAATAAGAAAACAAAAAAGCCGCCGGATAAAACCGGCGGCTTGCTTTACTCTAATCCCATAATCATTCCTCAAGGAGAAGATCCATGGATCTTATAGAGAAATTTAAAGAGCAGGCAAAAAAAGAACTAAAAAAAATTGTCCTTCCTGAAGGCGAAGACGACAGAATACTCTCTTCCGCCGCTGAAATAGCAAAAGAAAAAATCGCAATTCCCGCGGTTATAGGCGAGCCAAACAGCATTAAAGAAAGGGCTGCAAAACTTTCTCTTAATCTAAGCGGTGTAACCATAATTGATCCGGTAAGCTCTCCAAAACTTGACTCATATGCGAAAGCGTATATGTCAAAAAGACCGGATGTCTCTGAAGGGATGGCTAAAAGACTGGTAAAGAAGAATCTATTTTTTGGAGCTATGATGGTTTCAACCGGGGATGCGGACGGAATGGTTGCCGGAGCTGCTAATGCTACCGCGACTATCATCCAGGTTTCGGTGCTTGCTATCGGTTTCCAAAAAGGTATTTCTACCCCGTCTAGTTTCTTCATTATGGTTGTGCCGGAAGCTCTCGGAGAAAAGGATAAAACCCTGCTATATTCCGATTGTGCGGTTAACATAGATCCAAACGCAGAAGCGCTTGCCGATATTGCGATGGCTTCCGCTATGAGCACGAAAGAAGTCCTTGGTATGGAACCCAGAGTGGCGATGCTTTCTTTCTCTACCAAAGGTTCTGCGTCACATCCGAATGTAGATAAGGTACTTGCGGCGCTTAAAATAGTAAAAGAAAAAATGCCTAACTTGATGGTTGACGGTGAGTTTCAGGCTGATACCGCTCTTGTAGCTGCTGTGGCTGCAAAAAAAGTAAAAGAAAAAAGCGACGTGGCAGGAAAAGCAAATACTCTGATATTCCCTGATTTGCAGTCCGGAAATATTTCTTACAAATTAACTCAATATCTTGCAAATGCCAAAGCTTATGGCCCGATATTGCAGGGATTTTCCAAGCCGGTGAGCGACCTTTCCAGAGGAGCTTCAGTTAAAGATATTGTCGGCGTAGCAGCTATCATGGCTGTGAAAGCCCAGAAGAAAGGATAACCCGATGAAAATACTGGTGCTTAACTCAGGAAGTTCTTCCGTAAAATATAAACTGTTTGAAATGCCTGCCGGAGATTTACTTGCTTCAGGCATGATTGATAAAATCGGAGCGAAAGACAGTAAAATAATTCATGAATTGAAAGGCAAACCAAAACATGAAGTTATGACTCCTATTCCCAGTCACGAAGCGGGTTTAAAGCTGGTAATTGCACTCCTGGCGGATAAAGAACAGGGGGTAGTAAAGGATACTAAAGAAATCACGGCCGTAGGTCATCGCGTAGTGCATGGTGGAGAGGCTTTTACAGGTTCTGTGCTTATTAATGATGAGGTTATTAAAACCATTGAAGAGTATTATGACCTGGCTCCGCTTCATAACCCGCCTAACATGGCAGGGATTAAAGCTGCAAAAGACCTTATGCCTCACGCAAAACAGCTGGCAGCTTTTGATACGGCTTTTCATACTACCATACCAAAACATGCATTTCTTTACGCTTTACCTTACGAGGTTTACGATAAATATAAAGTAAGGAAATACGGGTTTCATGGTACTTCCCATAGGTATGTGGCGCGCAGGGCCGCAGAGCTTCTAAAGAAGGACAAATATGCGGTAAGTGTGATAACCTGTCATCTCGGTAACGGTTCTTCCATTACTGCGGTAAAAAACGGCAAGTCAGTAGATACAAGCATGGGTCTTACTCCGCTGGAAGGTGTAGCGATGGGAACAAGAAGCGGTGATATTGATCCTGCTATTATTTTCTATCTTGCAGGTAAGGAAGGCATGGATCTGGATAAGATAAACACCATGATGAATAAGAAATCAGGTGTGCTCGGGATTTCAGGAATATCCAATGATATGCGAAATATTCATGAAGCAATCGCCAAGGGAAATGAAAGGGCGAAACTTGCTTTTGAGATATTCAGTTATAAAATAAAAAAGTACATCGGTTCGTACATGGCTGTTCTTAACGGGACTGATGCGATTGTCTTTACCGGCGGAATCGGAGAAAAAGATGAATTTGTCAGGGAGTATATTTGTTCAAACATGGAAACTCTCGGGATAAAATTTGACGCAAAAAGAAATCTCGATAAGGCAAAAAAAGAAAGGGAAATATCCGCGGCCGATTCAAAAGTCAAAGTGTTTATTATTCCTACTGATGAAGAAGTCAGGATTGCGGCAGATACATATGAGAATGTAAAATAGAATCAAATTCGAAGCACTAAATTCGACAACTCGAAAAAGGATATAAAAATAACGCGAAACTAAGGGGGATAAAGATATGCAGGTAGTTGTATTTGAAGATGCGAAGTTTGATAATCTGTACCCGTTGACTTACATGAGGCCTACTTTCATGTTAAAGTGCGGGCATACGATGCTGTATGAGAAAATTGTCAGGAAATTTAAGGGAACAAAAGTATCCTATATAGTCAGGGATATGATAGCGGCTTTCATGAAAGAGAAGATGGGCGCTGATGTGATAAATAATGCTAACCAGATAAAAAGCGAAGATACACTTTTTATTAACGGAGCCGTGCTTTTGACTGCAGGGACAAAAATTGAATTAAACGGCGGCGAAGAAATAGCAACTGCGGCAAACGGCGATGTTATTTATGCGAGGGCTTTAAAAGGGACTCTTGCAAAAGCTTATGATGCTGATATTACGAAGATGATGAGTAATTTGAAAGCTGCTCTCAAAAAAGTTCCCTCAGAGGCGTATATCGTAGAATGGCCGTGGAACCTGGTACAGAAGAACCCGTCAGCGATAGAAGACGATTTTAAAATAATAGGAAAGGGCGGAGTAATTGAAGGAAAATTACATCCTATGGCTGCTATTCTTGGCGATAAAAAGAATGTATATATTGCCAAGGGCGCTGATATTCACCCGTTTGTCTGTCTTGATGTTACGGCCGGTCCCATAATTATTGACGAAGATGTTACCGTATTTCCGTTTACAAGAATAGAGGGTCCGAATGCAGTAGGTAAAAAGACCCAGCTCTTTGGTACCAATTTAAGGACCGGATCGGCAATAGGCCCTGTCTGCAGAGTCGGCGGTGAAGTGGAAGACGCGATCATACACGGTCATTCCAATAAATATCATGACGGTTTCCTGGGTCACGCATATCTTTGTGAATGGGTTAACCTTGGTGCTATGACCACCAACTCCGATCTTAAAAATGACTATGGCCCTGTTTCGCTTTATGTAAAGGGCGAGTTAATGGATACCGGCGACGGCAAAGTGGGTTCCTTTATCGGAGATCACACCAAGACTTCCATCGGAACTTTACTTAACACCGGTACAATGGTCGGAATGATGAGCAATGTGGTCGGAAACGGCGGTGTAGCTCCGAAGTATATTCCTTCCTTCAGCTGGATGATGAACGATAAGTTCTTTAAAGCTCAGAAAAGCATGGAAACGGCGAAATATGCCATGGGAAGAAGGAAATGCACAATGGGAGCGGAAGAAGAGAAATATATTCTTGCGCTTAAAGATATGATGAAAGAGGATGTGAAATACTGGGTCAGAAAGACGACCGTTATTTAGTAAAATATTATAGAAACGGAGGAGATTAAAATGGATATAACGGCAGTAGAGGCAAAAGTAAAAGAAGTAGTGGTAAAACAGCTTAAGGTGAGCGCGGATAAAGTAGTCCCTACAGCTGAATTTGTAAAAGATCTGGGCGCTGATTCTTTTGCCAGTATCGAATTGGTAGCTGCTTTTGAAGTTGCCTTTGACATTGAGATGGAAGAAGATTCTGCTCTTTCGGTGAAAACCGTAGGCGATGCTACAAAGTTCATAAAACAAGCCTGCGACAAGCAGGGTAAATAGGAATTAAAAGGGGCCGGAGTTTCTTCGGTCCCTTTTTCTTTTTGAATGCATAAGAAAGTATAGAAATAAAAAATGGAGAGATTCTCAGATTGTATTTTATTGGGGCGGCATTTAGTATCAGTAGTGTCCACCTTTGGTGAGATCTCGCCAAGGGCGGAGAATCCAGTAGCATTGTAATCTCCTCAAAAGATCCGCCAATGGATATAGGGCGGATCGTTGAGAGATCCGCCTAATATAACTGGCGGAAGGGGAATCGTTTTTCAAAGATGAAACTAAAAGGTCTGGGAATTGACATATTTGAGAAAAAAAGGATGAAGGCGGCGTTATCTAAACCTTCAGCCGGAGTTTTCTTGAAAAAAGTGTTCAGTACTGCGGAGATCAAAGAATATTTCGGAGTAAACGGCAATTATGTGAAGTATTCCGTCATTTTTGCTTTAAAGGAAGCAGTTCTTAAGGCTCTGGGTATGGGTTGGAATGCCTATACCAATTTCTGCGATATAAAAGTGAAGTTTAAAGGAAATATCGTGAAAATACGTTTGTCTGGAAAGACCGCAAAACTCGCAAAGAAAAAGGGAGTCGGAAAGATTGTATCCGATTATACTATCTCGTCTAAACATGTTGTAGCGGTGGTTGCATTGCTTGCATAGAAGCTACATCAATCACTAAGAACTAAATTCTAAACAAAATCATTGAATATATATTAACCAGTGCTTTGTTTATTGATTAATGCTTAAACATTTTCTCTTTGTTTAGAATTTAGTGCTTTGATCTTAGTGATTGGAATTACTTTGTTTATCCTATCTTCTTCAGTATCCCCGCGATAATCTTCTTGATATCCAATGCGATCCTTAATGATTTGCTGTGAGAATTTGATTCTACAAAGATCCTGAAAATCGGTTCTGTGTTGGATGGCCTTATGCTGATCCTTGTACCATTTTTAGTGATTGTTACTCCGTCAATAGTTTCAACTTTGTCTTTTTGATATAGTATTTTTACTTGTTCCATAACTTTATGGGCATCTTTTGGGGCGCATGTGATTTTTTCTTTTACTATGTAATATTTGGGGAGTTCATCCGCCAGTTGTCGTATAGTTTTTCCGCTTTCAGCCATATTCTGAAGGGCCAGGGCAATACCTACGAGTGAATCCCTGACAGGATGAATTTTAGGCCACATTACCCCGCCGTTACCTTCTCCGCCTATTACTGCTTTCTCTGCCATCATCCGTTCTGCCACGTGTACTTCCCCAACTTTAGTCCGGATCAGGGTTGCATTGTATTTTTTTGCTATATCGTCCATCATCTTTGATGTGGACATGTTGACGACTACCGTGCTGCCTCGGTTTTTCTTTAAAAGATAAGAAGAGGCCAGGGCGACGGAATATTCTTCTCCGAGATAATGCCCGTTTCCGTCGACTATGGCAACTCTGTCTGCGTCTGCATCCTGTGCAAAACCTATATCTGATTTGGTGGTCTTTACTTTTTTGCAAAGATCCTGCAGATTGATGAAAATGGGTTCCGGATTGTGAGGAAAGAGCCCGTTTGGCTCGCAATGAATAGGTACGACCTCACAGCCCAGCTCTTTAAGGAAAAGCGGGGTAATTATTGCTCCTGCGCCGTTACAGCTGTCCAGGGCTACTTTATACTTCTTTTTACGGATCTGCTTTACATTTACGTTCGCAAGTATTTTCTTAATATGTTTTTCGGCTGCAGTATTATCTTCCGTTACACGGTGCAGGCCGTCCCAGCGCACTTTTTTGAAAGCGCCTTGATAATAAATATTAAGCAGCTGCTTGCCTTCCTCATCGTTTAAAAATACACCGTTGCCTTTTAAAAATTTTAAAGCGTTCCACTCTATAGGATTATGGGAACCCGTGATAATTATTGCGCCGTCGGCTTTTAATTCTTTTACCATAAGTGAGCAGGAAGGGGTGGTGACTATTCCCAGATCGATGACTTCACAACCGGTTGATATAAGGCCGGCAAGGATTGAGTGTTTTATCATAACACCGGAAACTCTGGTATCTCTTCCCACTACGACGCGTCCGGAGTTCATATAAGTTCCAAAAGCAACTCCAAGACGTGTGATCAGCTCCGGAGTAAGAGTTTCTCCGACTATTCCCCGTACACCTGAAACTCCGATCATTAATGTTACTTTCTCAGTACTCATAATTCTCCTTGTTAAATAGATTTCCCGCCCTGAGGGCGAGGTCTCGCCAAAGTCGAACTTTGGCGGACACTTCCGCCAATTATATTAGGCGGATCTTTTGATGAGATTGCAGAACTATTGGATTCCACTGATACAAACAAATATTGTTTTTATTTTCCTTCTTTTTTAATTATTAGTTTGCGCCAACTATAAAGTAAGGCGCAGTATTATCTTTGCCAGCTTTTCCGGATCGTGTCTGACCAGACCGTCTGCTATCTGAACCAGGTCATCACTGATAATTTTTACGGAATAGGTCTTCATATTATTGCTGTCTATTTCAACAGGATAAGAATTCTTTTTAGCGTATTTCACCAAGACTTTTTCAGGAATATTGTAGTGATTGTTTACTATGACATAGTTAATAAGGTCCCTGTAACCAACGTGGTTATTTATTGCATTTACATGGTCGCTCAAGCGGTAGCCTTTAGTCTCTCCCGGCTGGGTCATTATATTGCAAATATAGACTACTTTAGCTTTGGAATGATATATTGCATCACTGACTTCTTTAATTAAGAGGTTAGGAATAATACTGGTATAGAGAGACCCGGGTCCAAGAATAATTAATTTTGCTTTTTTTATATCACTTAGAGCCGTGTTGGAAGGCAGCGGGTCTGAAGGAACCAAAAACACTTTATCAATAGCATATGCACAATGAGATATGTTTGATTGACCCTTTATTATTTTTTTGTTTTTTAATTTGGCTTCCAGTACTACCTTCTCCAGTGTTACCGGAAGAACTTTTCCGCGAATAGCCAGAATTTTACTGGCTTCCTGGACACCTTTCTCAAAGCTTCCGCTGATATTTGTAAGGGCGGCTATGAACAGATTGCCAAAACTATGCCCGTCAAGGTTTTTATTATTTGAATTAAATCTGTATTGAAAGACTTTCCCGAGGAGACCTGAGGAGTCAGCTAGCGCGACCATACAGCTTCTGATATCTCCGGGAGGAAGCATCTTTAGTTGTTTTCTGAGTTTACCCGAAGAGCCGCCGTCATCTGCAACGGTTACGACTGCCGTCAAATTACTTGAATAAACCTTAAGACCTTTAAGAAGCGTTGATAGTCCGGTTCCGCCGCCTACCGTTACTATTCTGGGCCCTTTTAAAAGCTGCAACTCGTCATAAGAAGCCTTTACAACATCTATCTTCGAAGGATAGAGGGCGCTTATTGCTTTAAAGAAAAACCGTATTCCTAAAATAAAAACAATGCCCCCGAGCAAGATAGCTATAATATCGATTGTTACAAGTTTTGTTGAGTTAGTTATCATATCTCTTATCGGGTTAATGTATTTTTCAACATTTATAAGGTTAATTCTGATTCCTTTGAAAGCCTTACCCATTACCCCTGATAAACCCGATAAAAAAACGAGGGAAGAGAGGATAAATAGAAAAATCCACCTTTTCAATCTGATTCCGGGATATAGAAACTTAACCAAGTGTTTCATATGACTAAATTGTAGCATTTAAACGACTGCGAATTCAAGCAGAATGCCGTCGCGTGTCAATGCGAAAAAGTTCATAAGGTTTGTAAAGTTTGTAAGGTTAAAAATCTTGATAATCATATATTTAAAATATTGTTTGTATGCTTGGAAAATTTAATATATTAATAACTCGTAAAAATAACCTTACAAACCTTACGAACTTTAAAAACTTTACAAACTACAATATATCTAGTATTATATTGTATGCTTTTACTTCTTATATCCACTGTGTTGTTTTTATCTCCGCTTTTATATTTGCGCTATTGTAAGGAGGCTTTTTCGGCTCCCAAAAATATAGTTGTGTTTAGCTTGTTGAGCATTGTATTTCTGATCATGGCCTTTAAATATTTATCTCAAAAAATACAAATAAATGCCAAAGTTTCTGCGATGCTTTTGATATTTGCTCTTTATGCTTTTGGTTCGGCCTTCTACTCTGTTAATCCTGTGATCTCCTTCAGATGGGCTCTTGAATTTACTTTTTATGCCGGGTTGTTTGCCGCGGTGGTACATATTTCCAACGGAAATAAAAATGTATATTTTGGACTTTTGAATATTGCGTTACTCTCAGGGCTTTTCGTTTCTGTAATAGGAATATTTCAGTATTTTCATCTGGACTTTGTTTTCAGGGTCTCAAATTTTACCGGACGAATATCTTCTACTCTGGGAAATGCAAATTTCCTGGGCGGTTATCTTATCCTTTTAATTCCTGTATCAATGGCGTTGTTTTTTGTTGTTGAGAACCTGATATATAAGATTATTTATGCTATAAATACTATTCTCCTTGTAGTCGCTCTCTTCTTTTCTCAGACTTTGAATGCCTGGATAGGCCTGGCTTTAGGAGCTCTGGTATTTGGTATCCTTTTTGTTATCTACATACCAAAGTATAGAAAACTGATTATAATTTCGGCAATAGTTCTGATATCAATAGCTTCAGCTCTTGTTTTTTCCTTTAAACCGGATGAAGCTATCGGGAAGCTGGCAAAACTCGGGCAGTTTGAAACATTTTCCGAGCGCGGCCGCTGGATTATGTGGAAAAGCGCTGTTTCTATGATTAAAGATAGACCGGTCAATGGTTTTGGAGCCGGTACTTATAGAGTTCGCTTTACGGAGTATGAAGCAAAACTTTTGAAGACAAAAGAATTTACAGGATATCCGCATATTATTACAAAGGATGCCCATAATGATTACTTGCAGATAGGTTCGGAGCTGGGAGTTTTGGGTCTCTTGCTGCTTTTACTTTTTATAGGAAGTGTTATTTTTGGGGCAATCAGGAATCTCTCAAAAGAGGAGAATGATAAAAAAGTCATATATATAGGGTTGCTTTGCTCTCTTATTGCGTTCTTAGTTCATATGTTCTTTAATTTTCCGTTAAAGATAGCGCCGTCTGCTGTATTATTTTTTACTTTTTTGGGTCTTCTTGCTTCAGGTTATGGAGTATCTGAAACAGGTTTCGGTACTAACAAAATAAGGGCTGTAATCTTTTCCCTCTGTTTGACCCTTTTTCTTGTTTCGGCACCCTTACAAATGTTCCTTTTTATATCCAATTTAAAACTTGGAATGGCTATTGATTCTGCGGGAAAGAAAAGAGTCAATTATGCTTTACAATTGGCCAGATCTTCGGTTGTTTACAGTGATCTTGCCGGAAATACCATTGATCTCCGGTCGCATTTTTATCTGGGAGAGTTAAATTACAGATTGTTACAGTATAAAGAAGCGGAAGAAGAGTTTAAAAAAGAAGTTGCTTTAAATCCTTATTATCCCGATGCCAGATATAATCTTGGTTTGATCCAGGAGATTAATGAGAACTACGAAGAAGCCTATAAAAACTTCTCCCTGACTTTGGATATTGACCCTAGTTTTGAAGGAGTCAGTGAAAAAATAGAAAGAGTAGGAAAGAAAATAATAAAGCACTGACATTACATCCCATAGGACAGCCCTGTTGTCCTTCCTGATAGGAAGTAAATATTTCTTGTTTTTAGTATTTATAAATCCTATAATCATTATGGTGTTATGAAAAAAGGAAGGCCGGATATATGTTCATAATCGAACCTCATATACATATGTATTCAAGGACAACGGATGATTACCAGGCAATGTACAAAGCGGGGATCCGGGTTGTTGTTGAGCCTTCTTTTTGGCTTGGAAGCGACCGCAGGTATGCCGGTACATTCTTTGATTACTTTCGTTTAATATTGGAATTTGAAACAATAAGAGCTGCCCGCTTCGGCATAGATCACTACGCCTGCATTGCCTACAATCCGAAAGAAGCGGAAAATAAAAAACTTGTAGATGAAGTGCTTCTTGGTATTGAGGAGTACCTTGACCATCCGAGGTGTATCGCGGTCGGAGAGATAGGACTGAATAATATAACCGAGAATGAGATTTATGCGTTTAAAAAGCAGCTTCTTCTTGCGGAAAAAAAGAAAATGCAGGTAATAGTTCATTTGCCGCATATGAATAAAGCAAAAGGCGCAAAGGTTATTGTTGATATAATTAAAGCGGAAGGTGTAACACAAAAACATATAGAAATAGATCATAACACGGAAGAAACGATGCCGATTACGCAGATGACAGATTGTTTTCTGGGACTTACAGTCTATCCGTATTCCAAGCTTAATCCTGAACGGGTTTCGGAAATAGTTAAAACTTATGGAGCGAAGAGGCTTGTAGTAAACGGAAGCGCAGACTGGGGTGTTTCTGATCCCTTAGCCCTTGCAAAAACAACTGAGTACCTGAAAGAACACGGTCACGATGAAAAAGTAATAAAAATGCTTCTTCATGATAATGCTGATGAATTTTACGATCAATCCTCGAAGTGGAAACCTGACTATAATATTAAGCCTGTTCCTGTTTCCGAATATCAAAGGCAGCCGTAAATGAAATTTAAAATAAATCCTGCTTTTCGTGCATGGATGGAAATTGTCAGACCTCCAAACTTGTTTACTGTTCCCGGGGATGTTATAGCGGGAGCTTTGCTTGCCGGGATGAGTAATGCGAAAATACTGTATTTAATCCCCGCAGCTGTTTGTTCGGTAATTTTCTATGTGTCCGGCCTTATTTTAAATGATTATTTTGACAGAGAAAAAGATAAAAAAGAGCGCCCTTTTCGCCCGATTCCTTCAGGGAGAATAAACCCGGTCACTGCGTTATTAGCGGCAATATGTTTGATAGTTATTGCTCTTATTATAAGCATCCTGATTGGTCCCGATTTCTTTATGGCCGCAATCATACTTGTGCTTCTTATTGTTGTTTATAATACCTTTGCAAGAAAAATTCCGGTTGCCGGTTTTGCAGTTATGGGACTTTGCCGCGGCGCTAATATAATTCTCGGAGCCAGTCTGGTGTCTCTTTCGATTAATACTAATGTTTCTATTGCGGCATTGATTGAAACTATTTATGTTGCCGGGCTGACAGCATTTGCTTTCAATGAAGTTAAAGGAAATCGCGCTTCACTGATTGGTAACCTTGTGAGGGGTCTTATAATCTTACAGCTGGCATTTATCATTTTTTCAGGCTTTGAAAATCCCGCAGTTATTATTGTTTTTATGTGCTTGTTCCTATATCTTTCAGGAAGAGCGGCAAAAGTATTCTATGGAAGTTAGAGAAAAAATGAATGAAAAAATAATATTAATACAAATAGCGGCGCTGGGCTATAATTTTCTTGTGAAGAATCTAAAACAGGAAAAATTGGGTTTAATGGAGATAAAACCTTTAAAGGGACTTTTCCCTGCGTTAACCTGTACGGTTCAGGCAACTTTACGGACAGCGGTTCTTCCCTCTGTGCACGGAATAGTGGGAAACGGATATTTTGAAAACAAATTATTGAAGCCGATGTTTTGGGAACAAAGCAGCAGGCTTATTGATGGCAGCAGAATATGGGACAATTTCCGTTCGCGCGGCGGTAAAGTCGCTCAAATGTTTATTCAGCAATCACTCGGTATGGACAGTGATATCTTCTTCTCTCCTGCGCCGGTGCATAAGCATCATGGCGGAATGATACTTGATTGTATGTCAAATCCGGTGTCTCTTAATGAGCGGTTAAAAAAAGAGATTGGATCTGATTTCCCGCTTCACAGCTACTGGGGCCCTTTTGCTTCAAGAAAATCCGGTGACTGGATCATAAAAGCCGTAAAAAATGTAATGTTAAATGAAAAGCCGGGGTTTTTATTTACATATATTCCCCATCTTGATTATGATTTGCAGAGATTTGGTCCTGATTCAAAAGAAGCATTGGTCGCACTTAACATAGTTATGGAATACCTTGAAGTTTTATTTACTGTTGCGAAAGAGCAGGGTTATAAGGTATTAGTATTTGGTGATTATTCAATTACTCCTGCTTCACATGTTATATTTCCCAATAAGCTATTAAGAGCAGAGGGGCTTTTGAAAACGAGAAATGTCAGGGGAATGATGTATCCAAATTATTATATAAGCCCGGCTTTTGCCGCTGCGGATCATCAGATTGCTCATGTTTACGTTTTTGATCCTGACAAGTTGAGTCAAGTCAGAGCTTTATTTGAAAAGATGGAAGGTGTTGATCAGGTAATTGACGGTAAGTCCGGAAATAGCGGCATAGAGAATAAACGGAGCGGGGAGATTGTTCTAATAGCTAAAAGGGGCTGCTGGTTTGACTATCGCTGGTGGGATGACAAAAAAGAGGCGCCAGAGTATGCATCACATGTAGATATCCATAATAAACCCGGATATGATCCGTGTGAACTGCTTAAGGGCCGGAACCCGTTTAAAATCAGGCAGGACCCCGGTCTTATTAAGGGGACACATGGCCGGGTGGATGAAGATGAACCGGTGTTTTATGCGTCAGATATTTATTTGGGTAATCCGGAGAGCATTTTAGAGCTCTCTAGGAGTATAAAAAATATTCTTGAAAGTCGGGGCGGAAATTGAAGATAAGACAGAAAATAAAAGTGGAATTTGATTACAATATATATTTTACCGGTGATATGTTTTCTTCCGGAGGCAGGATATTAAAAGAAATATTTAAAGATAAAAATTCCAGGATTATGGTATTTATAGATTCGGCTGTTTCCTTGGAATATCCTGAAGTTGAGAAAAAATTAAGGCTGTGGTTTAAGAATAACCCCGAAAGAGGTGAATATGTAATCCCCCGGGTAAAAATAAAAGGGGGGGAGTGGTGTAAAAATGACAAAAAATTACAGGGACGTGTCGCGCGTTTGCTGAGGGATAATTCTTTGGACAGGCATTCGTTTGTAGTTATAATAGGAGGCGGGGCCGTACTTGATACGGTGGGTTATTTTGCTTCTATAACCCATAGAGGGTTAAGGCAGATCCGTATTCCTACAACAGTTCTTTCTCAATGTGATTCCGGAGTCGGAGTCAAAAATGGAATTAATTATTACGGAACAAAAAATTATTTTGGCACTTTTACTCCGCCGTTTGCCGTTATAAATGATTTTAATTTTCTTCAAACTCTCGGAACACGTGATATATTAAGCGGAGCAGCCGAAGCTTTTAAGGTAGCCATAATAAAAGATAGAAAATTTTTAAATTTTCTTGTAAATAATAGTGAAAGGTTCTTAAAGGGCGACCGCAAAGCAATAAAAAAGATGATATTTACCTCAGCAAGGCTTCATGCAGAACATATTTCAACAGGACAGGACCCTTTTGAGACCGGGTCGTCGCGTCCTCTTGATTTTGGCCACTGGAGCGGGCATTTTATTGAAGTACTGACAAAATATGAATTGAGGCATGGTGAGGCAGTTGCGCTCGGTGTTGTGCTGGATATGATAATTGCGAAGAACTTAAAGCTTATATCTGCAAAGGAATTTACAAGAGTATATAATGGATTGAAAAATTGCGGGTTTAATTTGTGGCATCCGGTGATGGAGAGGAGAGATCGAAATGGTATTTTGAGTATTTACCGGGGATTAGAGGAATTTAGACAGCATATCGGAGGGGAACTTCATCTGGTTATGCCGGATCGTCTCGGAAAAAAATGCGTTATAAAAAGTTTGCCGCATGACGAAATAGAAAAAGCAGTCAGGGAAATGAAAAATGAGAATAAAAAATAACAACCATCTTATGTACTGCCTTAATATCCATAAAGGCGAACATTGGACGGATAACTTTAAAACAATAAAAGAGAATGTTCTTGCAATAAAAAAGGAGTTCTGCCCGAATGATGAATTTGCAGTCGGATTGAGAATATCGGCAGCAGCTGCAAAAGAACTGATAAAAGAAATTGATGTTTTTACGGATTTCCTGAAGAAAAACTCTCTTTATGTCGTAACTATAAACGGATTCCCGTTTGGTTCCTTTCACGGAGGAGTAATAAAGGAAAAAGTCTACCTGCCTGATTGGTCTTCGCAGGAAAGAGTGGATTATACAAAAGATCTTATCGATATACTTGTGAAGGTAATGCCTGCCGGGGAAATCGGAACAATATCAACTGTCCCTCTGCATTACGGAAAGAAAGTAAAGAAAAAGGGCAGTAAAAATATAATAAAAACAGCGGAATATCTTTCTGCTGTTGAAAAGAACACGGGAAAGAGAATTATCCTTTCACTTGAGCCGGAACCGGACTGCTTTCTTGATTCGCTCGCTTCTACAGTGAAATATTTTAAAAAAATGATAAAAAAAAGCGGTAAATTTAAAAAGTATATAGGCGTTTGCCTTGACTGCTGCCATGCAGGAGTTGAGTTTGAAGATCCTCTAAAATGGTATGATACGCTTACGGGCGCCGGTATTGAAGTTGTTAAAATTCAAATATCCGCCGGTTTAAGAGCCAGACTGCAAACAATTGAAAAAGCACGTGCACTTTTAACTCCTTTCACAGATAAGGAATATCTGCATCAGGTAAGAATAAAAAGTAACGGGAAAATATCGAGATATGCCGATCTTTCCAATGCACTTCTTGATTTTAAACCGGGAGAATTGACAGTTCATTTTCATGTCCCTGTTACCTGGGATGGGAAAAGTATAGGTTCAACTGTTACAAATCTCGGGAAAGAATTCTTCAAAAAGATTATTTTAGACGGTTACAAACATCTTGAACTCGAGACGTACACTTACTGGGTTCTTCCCGGTAAAAAGCTTGATATTAATGCTTCTATCATTTCGGAATTAAACTGGTTAAAAGAGAAGACATTTTAAAGCGGAATATAATATAATAGTTATTTGAATAAATCAATAAATTGAGGTATCTAAATGGAGGATGTATATGAATAAAGCTAAGATTCTGCTCTTAACTCTGCTCTTTGCGGGTTTACTTTCGGGAAAAGAGAATATTCCTTCGATTCCTTTAAATTCCAGGATTGAAGCTGAGAAAGCAATTGAAAAAGTTTTTCCGGCTCTTGTCAGGTTTCATGTCGTTTATACCGATTATAGAGACGGCAGGGAGAAGAGGAGTGAGGCCTACGGCAGCGGGGTTCTTATCTCCGCCGACGGTTATGCTGTGACAAATTATCATGTGATAGACAGGACGGTAAAAAAAATATTTTGTACGATCTCAACAAATGAAGAAATTGAAGCGGATGTAATAGGACAGGATGCTCTTACCGATATTGCCGTAGTTAAACTCCGTCTTGGTGAAAGAAAAGATAAAAATATCCCGGTGAGATTTGCCTCCTTCGGGAGTTCAGCCAACGTTAACGTGGGAGATCCAATACTTGCAATGGGCAGCCCGCTTGCCCTTTCTCGAACTATAACTGCCGGTATTATCAGCAATACGAAATTATCCCTGCCTTACGGTATGAATATCGGATGGGAAAATGTCGGCGCCATGGTTTTGTGGCTTGGGCATGATGCGCAGATTCTTCCGGGTAACAGCGGAGGGCCTCTGGTAAATATGAAGGGTGAGATAATCGGTATTAATGAACTTGGGCTCGGGGGTTCTCTGGATGCCGCGATACCGAGTGATGTCGTAGAACCAGTAGTGCGGGAAATCATAAAAAAAGGTAAAGTGGACCGCAGCTGGACAGGTCTGACCTGCGAGCCTCTCTTGAAAAATTCCGGTGAAAATAAAGGTACTCTTGTTATTGATGTTTTTAAGGCCTCTCCTGCTGAGGCGGCAGGTATTGAACCGGGTGATATCCTTCTAAGTTATGACGGCATTGATATTACCGCCAACTTTGAGGAAGATCTTCCTTTTTTCTTCAGACTTGTAGCGGGTACTCCTATAGGAAAAGAGGTTACCTTAAAGTTAAAACGCAGCGGGAAGGAACTGATTAAAACACTTAAAACAAAAGAAAGAGAAATTGCCGATCCGGGAGAAGAAGAGTTTAAGGAGTGGGGCTTTACCGGTTCCAATCTGACGGAAAGAATGATGCGGCAAAGAAAAAGAACCACACGTGACGGAGTTGTGATTTTTACGGTAAAAATCGGCGGCCAGTGCGAGGAAGCAAAACCGGAAATTAAACCCAATGATATTATTGTGAACATAAACGGAAAGGAAGTTAAAGACGTAAAAACTCTTAAGGCAATAACAGAAGAGATAATTAAAGGAAGCACAGAACCCGTGCCTGTAATAGTTGTTTTTAACAGGGAAGCAGAAAGATGGATGAGCATAGTCAAGGTAGGTTTTAAGGATATAAACAAAACCTCGGAAGAGGCAAAAAAGAGTTATCTGGGCGCAAGTTTTCAGGTGCTGACTACAGGTCTGTCGGAGCATTTGAAACTAAAAGATAAAACGGGTGTTATCATTACCAATGTGTACAGGAATACTGCTGCAGAAAAAGCAGGTCTTTTGCCGGGGGATATCATTACTTCTTTGGACGGGGATAATATTGCTGTTAACAGACCGGAAGAAACAGAAGTATTTACGAATATGATAAAGAAGAAGAAAGTTGGGCAAACATATGAAATGGCCGGTCTGAGAGCTTCCGGGGAATTTAAAGATTATAAAGAAATGAAGTTAGCGGTGAAATTTGAAAGAAGTCCGACGCCAAAAGACGAGATGAAAAAATACGAAGACAGAAATTTCGAATTTACGGTAAGGGATATTTCTTTCTTTGATTATACGGAAAATAAAGTGGATTACGGTGATAAAGGTGTATTTGTGGAGACAGTATTACCGGGAGGCTGGGCGGCTTTAGCCCGTCTTAATAATGGAAGTATAATTCAATCCGTAGACGGACAAAAAGTGGAAGATGTTGACGGCTTTATTAAAATAATGGAAGAAATAGCAAAGAATAAAAAGAAAAGAGCGGTATTCTTTGTTAAGAAAGGGATCTATACGGATTTTATTCAGATGGAGTGTGTTTGGGTAAAGTAAAAATAAATTACAAAGGGGGAGAGAAAAATGAAGAAGAAGCTGCTCAGGTTCTTGACGGGAGTTTTTACGCTGGTGTTTATGGCTCAATATATATTTTCAGACGAAATAACTGAATCCGGAAGACAAGTTATTGAAAAGGGCAAGTCAAGGATAGTAAGTTTGAAGGTTGTGGCGAGTACGTTAATAAGGAATCAAAAGGAAGAGATAAAGTTAGAATCTCAGGGAATTGTCATAAATGAAAACGGCATGGTGCTTGCCGCCTATTCCAGTATAGATCCGGTCAAGTATTTGATAAAAATGTTTTCTTCTCTGGGTATGGGTTCTCAAGCTTCTAACCTGAAAAAAATGACAAGCAGCATTGACGACATTAAATATGTTTTAATCAACGGAAAAGAAGTTCAGGCAAAACTTGTAATTACCGATAAAGACCTGGATCTGGCGATAATAAAACCTGAAAAGCCCGGTGAAAAATTAGACTTTTTTGAGGTCAAAGAACTGGCAAAGCCCGCGCTCTTCGACAAAATGCTGGCTTTCTTTAGGCTTTCAAAAGATTACAACAGGGAACTTAGTTTTGTATCCACCTCTGTGAATTGCAATATTACAAAACCGGAAGAACTCTTTTTGGTGGAAGGCGGACTGCCTATGGGCTGTATACTCTTTAACCAGCAAGGGAAATTCGCAGGTCTTAGCGTTTCAAGAAGCACCAGTGAAGAGGATACAAAGAGCCTCGGAATGTCAAATTCCATGGTGACTTCAATAATTCCCGTGAAAGAGATCCTTGATATAATAAAACAAGCTGAAGAGAAAAAATAGGGATTAATACTGGAATAAAATTAGTTAATAACCAAATATTGTTTAAGACATTGATGTGTATATGATTTTTGATGGAAAAGCTTATGTGATGTGCTATAATTAATTAGGAGTGAAATTTTAGAAGCATACATTTATCAGGGAGAAAATGATCAAAAAAATATACATATATGTCATGACCTTGTTGTTTTGTTGCTGTTTGTTCGCGGAAGAAAAATGTTATATTAAATTACCTGCACCGATAGATGTAACTACTTACTTCAGCCTATCGGATCCTGACTGGCATATTACCTTTTCAAATCCAAAAGGGATCGTATTCGTACTTACAAATGAATGCCTTAATGGAACGACAAATAACAGTTTATGGGGAAATCCAGATGAGATGATAAGTGCTTCTGTAAATTTTACTATTAGTGGATTTGACATCCAGATTCCTGCAGAGAGAGATATGAATTACATTAAATATATGTTTCTATTAATTTTTGCGTCTCCAGATCTATATACTACTCCTTTTTCAAGTTATTATCAAAATTGGAATTATTCTTCCATTTACACCATTGACAGAGTAAATAAAAAATTTATTTTTACTTATCCAATGGAATGGAATGGATTTAAGTTTAATTATCCTCCCGGGTTCTGGGGAGCTCCATCACCCAACAGTTGGAGAGGCCGAAGATTTGATAAGTGGAAAATTGGCAATAGTAATGGAACTCCTAATCAGCAATTTAGTCTTGGAAAATTTCCAATAGTTAATGACTATGTTTTTCATCCTGTTAGCGTTTGGGTTGGAAATTCAGATGATGAATGGCAAATAGCTCCGAATAATGATATTACAACTGTAACAATTCCCGGAAATTATTTTCAAGTTGATTATAATTCTGGAAAGATTATATTTGGAGATGGAACGAAAGGACTAATACCTGCGGACGGGTCAGTGATAAAATCCATTTGGAGTTATGATTTTGATGTGTCTATGGGTGTTCGTGCCTACATTCAAAAGAAAGTTAGAGCAGTAAAACTTGACTTAAATCAGATTGACAGCAATAACTGTCCCCGCGATCCGAGGGATCCTCATAATCCAAATAAATACGGAATAATATATTCTGAAGTACCGTTAGTTATAATGGGAGTACCTAAAGTGCCGGTCACCATTGTTTGCCGCAGTGATGTTTACGTAGGCCCTATTAATTCTAATTCTTTAGATACTAATGTCGATGAGTGGTGGAAAATAAAAACGGTAAACGGAACGGATGACGATATTCAATTTAAACCCGTTGGAATTATAAGTGAAGGTCTAATATGGTTTGACTTCACTTTTGCACCAAGCTATCCAAATCCTGTAATTAATAATTCATTCCGTAATTCAGGCTCAGGTAAGACTCTTAAATTAAATAAAGTTGCTTTATATTCAGCGTTTAATAATAACAATCCTGCAGGGCTGCCGCTCTTAAGTCTTGCGGCAGATAAAAAAGACGAAAGAGAACTTGGCATGATGGTAACCGGAGGGGTCGGAGGTTATTCCGGGGATGGTATATATTATTTTGGCTTAAATACGGTTAATCTTGTTGGGTCTGTTTTTTATTATGATGGCACTACTGCTCCTATTTTAAATATGCATCCTGGCACTATGTATCAGCTCTATTATGATTACAACGCGAAAAGAAAATATGCGAATAGTTTTGACAGCTGTCCGCCTCAATTTATGCCGTTTCCAACTAAAACAACAACAGTTTCAAATGATATTGGCGGTGAGGTATGTTTCAATATGGATCCTGCCACTAAAATAGTTATTCCACCCGGAGCATTTATAAATAATGAACAGGTCAGTATTGAACCAATAAGCATTCCTGAAAAACAGGGGTTCGGTTTTGAGTTTAAACCAAGTTGCAAACTCAATATTCCAGTGACTATTGTTTTGCATTACAATGTAATAAATAGTTATATTGCCAACACTGAGATAGTTCCGGCTGAAGTGAAGGATAAATTAGCTGTATATTATCATAACGGAGTAAAATGGGTCAAAATAGGAGGGACAGTTAATACTTTAAATCAAACTATTACGGTTAAAGTTGAACAGCTTTGTAAATATGCTATTATGCCTTCAAGTAATGCTTCGACTTTCAGTTTTATTGAAACTTCCCCGAATCCTTTTACTCCGAATAATGACAATAAAAATGACAGGGTTTACTTTTATTTTGAACCGAATGACATTGATGCGACTATCAAAATATACAGTCAGCTGAATAGTTTGGTAAAGGAAATAACAGTGACAAAAGGGCTTACGCCTTACTGGGATGGGACAAATAATAATGGTGCTTTAGTTGAAGGTGGATTGTACATTTACCAGGTTAAATCAGGGGATAAAATTAAAAATGGAACCGTTGTTCTTGCGAAATAAATATATTTTTGGGATAATCTTGCTCCTGCTTCTTGCATCTCAGTTGGAGGCTGCTTTTGAAGGTTTATATATGGGTGCCAGGCCGATCGGGATGGGAAGCGCTTTTGTTTCGGTGAGCGATGATTCTAATGCAATTCTTTGGAATCCTGCCGGTTTGAGCCAATTAAAGAAAATCGAAATAGTAACTTTATATTCCAAACTTTACTGGAACATTCAGGATGATAATCTAAATAAAAATTTTGCGGGTTTTGTACTTCCATTTGATAAAAATATCGGCACACTGGGTGTCGGATGGGCGAATTCCAGCTCATCTTTATATTGTGAAAATGTTTTTCTGTTTTCCTTCGGCAGAATTATTTTTGAAGGATTTTCGTTTGGGTTTAATGCAAAAGCAATGCTAAAAACCTATGCGGTAAATGATTATACTCTGATAGATCCTGTGTTCGTTAACGGAAATTTAGCTTTTGGAATAAGTTTTGATTTCGGAATGCTTTATAAGATAACAAGGGACCTTTCTATCGGGATAACAGTTGATAATATTAATAGACCTGATATTCATCTTCAAGATACAGATAAGGTGTGTGCGGTAATTAAGGGCGGTTGTTCGTTATCCTTAGGTTCTCTGTTGTTTTTCAAAAATATTCTTGCATCAGCAGAATTGGATTATTACAAAAATCTTAGTCAGGATTATAAATTTATAGGAGGATTGGAAAGCTGGTTTTTTGATAAAACCTTTGCAGTTAGAACCGGCGGGGGAATTGGGAATAATAGTTTTATGGAAATTGATGCGGGAATGAGCTGGATTGTATTTAAGACCGCATGTCTATTGCAGATTGATTATGCCTTCAGATATTCCTTGAACGGCTCTATGGAAGGAACTATTGGAAGCCATTTTATATCTACAACTGTAAAGTTCTAACATCTAAATTCGTTCAAACTATCAAAATAGTTTATAAAAAATGAATTCTATCAGGGGAAAGCGGTATTTTCTGTTGACAATAGGTAAAAAGCGTGGTATATCTTATATAGATACAGTGTTGTATCTGGACAAAGGTGTTTATGTGAAAGACTAGCATAAACACCTTTTTTTTTGAAAAAGATGTTTGAGTCGATTATCGGTGGAATCTTTTCAGTAAGGGAGTTATCGAATGGTAATACATATAGATGAGAGAAAACATAGGGTTCCTTCTGCCTGCGGAGTTACCGGGATTATGAATACTAAAGGTGTCAGGATGACCGGTGATGATATTGTTACCAGTATATGCAATATGATGTTCCGCGGTAACGGACTGGGGAGCGGTTTTGCAGCTTATGGGATCTATCCTGATCATAAAGACCATTATTGTTTTCATGTTATGTACGGCAAAGAAAGTTCGCTTGAAGCGGCGGAAGCATATATAGAAAAGAACTTCGAAGTTGCTCTCAAGGAACCTATCCCGACAAAATTTGTAAAGACGCTTCATAATATGCCGATTCTCAGAAGATATTTTTTACAGCCAAAAGAAGAGTTATTGATGCCTTTACTGGAAAAGACCGGAAAACGCGAAGTTGCCGAGGAAGATTATGTTCTTGAGAAGGTAATGTTCATTAACCGTGAGATTGGAGATGCTTTTGTTTTTTCATCAGGAAAAGATATGGGTGCTTTTAAAGGTGTAGGGAATCCGGATGAGATTGCGGAGTTTTACAGGATACCGGAGTACAAAGGTTATCTCTGGACGGCTCATAACAGGTTCCCTACCAACTCTGTAGCCTGGTGGGGCGGTGCGCATCCTTTCGGGATTCTCTCCTGGACCGTCGTGCATAACGGAGAGATCTCCTCTTACGGAATTAACAGAAGATATCTTGAAAATTTCGGTTATTACTGCACGCTCTCCACAGATACTGAAGTTATTTCATATCTCTTTGACCTTCTTGTCAGAAAGCACGGGCTTTCCTATGATGATGCGGCAAATGTACTTGCTGCGCCTTTCTGGTCGCAGGTGGAAAGGGAAGATCCTGAAAAGAAAGAGTATTATACAAGGCTGAGAATGATCTATGGCCCGGCGCTTTTGAACGGGCCGTTTGCGATTATAGTTGCTACCAATAAAACAATGATAGGTCTAAATGACAGGACAAAGCTAAGACCTCTGGTTGCCGGCAGAAAAGGAGATAATGTTTACATTGCCTCTGAAGAAGCTGCTATAAGATGTGTGAATTGGGAGCTGGATGAGATCTGGATGCCGAACTCAGGCGAGCCGGTAATTGTGGAACTAAAGGACGATAAATAATATGGCAAAATCAAAGTTCAGGACAGAGTTTAAGATTAAAAGAGCCATGGACAAATGTATAAATTGCCAGGCCTGCGTAAGGATGTGTAGTAATGATACACATGAGTACGATCCTGAAACCGAGATCATTACTTCCTACGATGAGAAGTGTGTCGGCTGTCATTTTTGCGAAGATATGTGCCCTACCGGGGCGCTCATAATTGAAAAAGAACTTCCTCAGATAAAAGAAAATGCTCACTGGGCTTCCAGAGATGTTTACGGTGTTATTAAACAGGCCGAAACTGGCGGTATACTTCTTACCGGCATGGGCAGTGACAAAAAGTATAAAGAATATTTTGATCACATTACGTTGAATGCTTCCCAGGTGACGAATCCGTCCATTGATCCTCTTCGCGAACCGATGGAGTTAAAGACTTTCCTCGGCAAAAAACCGGATATTTACAGGAAAGATGATAAACCGTTTCCCCAACTGGTCTTAGAAACACCTATTATGTTCTCGGCGATGAGCTATGGCTCAATATCTTTAAACGCGCAAAAGTCTCTGGCTATGGCTGCGGTAAAATACGGTACTTACTGGAACACCGGTGAAGGCGGACTTCATGAAGATTTGAGACCTTATGCCGGCAGGGTTATTGTCCAGGTTGCTTCCGGAAGGTTCGGCGTGGATATGCGGTATCTTGAATCAGCTGCCGCGATTGAGATTAAAATAGGGCAGGGAGCAAAACCCGGGATTGGCGGGCATTTACCCGGAGAGAAGGTTGACGAAGAAGTATCAAAGACCAGAAGAATTCCTGTGGGTTCGGATGCTATTTCTCCGGCTCCTCATCATGATATTTATTCTATTGAAGATCTAAAACAGCTGGTTTATGCGTTAAAAGAGGCAACCAGATATAAAAAACCTGTAGGCGTTAAGATCGCGGCGGTTCATAACGTTGCTCCTATTGCTTCAGGTATTGTAAGAGCCGGCGCGGATTTTGTAGTCATTGACGGAATAAGAGGCGGCACAGGAGCGGCTCCTTCGGTGATAAGAGATAATGTGGGAATACCTATAGAACTTGCGATCGGAGTTGTTGACCAGCGCCTTCGGGAAGAAGGGATTCGAAATCAAGCTTCTTTGATAGCGGCCGGTGGTTTCAGATCTTCGGGCGATGTTATAAAAGCAATCGCTCTCGGAGCGGATGCGGTGTATATTGGAAGCTCTGCGCTTATTTCCATCGGTTGTCATCTTTGTCAGAAATGTTATACGGGAAAGTGTAACTGGGGTATTGCCACGCAGGACCCTTACCTGAAAAAGAGGTTAAATCCTGAGATCGGGGCAAGAAGAGCCCATAACCTTCTTCGCGCCTGGTCGTTAGAAATAAAAGAAATGCTAGGCGGAATGGGAATCAATGCCGTGGAGTCGCTCAGAGGCAACCGCGGACAACTGCGCGGGGTCGATCTGTCGCCTATGGAACTTGAGTTATTAGGCATCAAGCATGCAGGAGAAGCTTGGTAATTTTGTTAGCAAAATTACCAGAAAATAGAAAATCGACAATCGAGAATAGATAATGTGCGCGGGAGAAAAATCCGCGATATTGAATGAGAACGGTTCTAGGTTCTTGGGACTAGGTTCATATTTAGGAGTTGTTTAATAAAATAAATACTACATTAATGTAAGACTGTTATAGACCTTTATGGACGAGCTTTTACTTGAGTAACGTGATAACGTGTAACGTGTAACGTGCAACGGCTGACTTAAAAAGAATAGATTGAAGATAAGGAAAACGACATGAAAAAAATAGTAATCCGAGAAGAATACTGTTTAGGCTGCCGCCTCTGCGAGATACATTGTGCTACGGCGCACTCGCCTTCGAAGAATATTATTAAGACTTTTAAGTCTGCCGGAGGTGCCCCGCTTTCTTCGCTTGTGATTGAAGAGCAGGGATATACGACTTTTGCTTTGCAGTGCAGGCATTGTAAGGATGCGCCTTGTGTGGAAGCATGTCTGACTTCTGCCATGTATAAAGACAAGAACGGTATAGTATTGCATGATGAGGATAAATGCGTCGGCTGCTGGATGTGTATTATGGTATGCCCCTTTGGCGCGGTTAAACCGGATCTAAAGAATAAGAAAGTAGGAAGTAAATGTGATTTCTGCGCCGGAAGAGAAATACCGTCGTGTGTAGAACATTGTCCGAATGAAGCGATTGTTTTAAAGGAAGTCTGAAAAGAATTTACGATTTACGAATGACAATTGACAATTTAATGAAGATTGCTTCGGGCAAAAAACGCCCTCGCAATGACAATATAATAATACTACCTTAATGTGAGACGTTATGAACCTTATAGACTTTATGGACTTTTAGACGGTCGTTAAAAAGGAGCTGTTATGCGTTACGTTATTATTGGATACTCGGTTGCGGCTGTGAATGCTATTAAAAGCATTCGTGAGGTTGACAAGACCGGTGAGATCATGGTGCTAACAGATGAGGCTTCCATTTATTCACGACCTCTTATTTCTTACTTTCTTGCAGGGAAGGTGAAGAAGGATAAACTGGGCTTTGTAGATGCTTCGTTTGCCAAAGAGATGAATGTTAATATCCGCTGGTCTACTCCTGTTGTAAAGATCGACGAAAAAGGGAAAAATGTTATCACGGCAAAAAATGAAAAGATAAAATATGACAGACTTCTTATCTCGACAGGCGGAGTACCGATAAACCCGCCTATAGACGGGTATTCAGATGATATAGCGGGTGTTTTTACTTTTATCAAATTGGATGAAGTTGAGAAACTTGTAAAATATATTGAAAAGAATAAGATCAAGGAGTGTGTTGTCCTGGGTGCGGGTCTTATCGGAATGAAAGCGGCAGAAGGGCTCCTTGCCCGGAAAATTAAGATTAAAATAGTGGAGATGGCTGACCGCCTTCTGGCAAATACTTTTGACAAGACGGCTTCGGCGCTTTTGGAAGAAAAACTAAAGGAGTCCGGTTCGGAATTCCTCAAAGAAACGACAATAAAAAAAGTGCTGTCAAAAGGCAAGAAGCTTGAAGGGGTGGTGCTTTCAACCGGAAAGACCGTAAAGACGAAGCTTCTGATCGTTGCTGTAGGCGTAAAACCAAATTTAGAACTAATAAAAGGCACCTTCATTAAAGCTAACCGCGGGATAGTTGTGAATGAAAGAATGGAAAGTTCTGTGTCTAATATATTTGCGGCCGGTGATGTGGCGGAAGGAGCTGATTTTCTTTCCGGTGCCAATTCGGTAATAGCCATCTGGCCGGTTGCTGCCAGGCAGGGAATGACAGCCGGGTTTAATATGGCCGGAAAGATCACTGAATATGACGGAATGTTCCCGATGAACTCTGTAACTATCATGGGTGTGCCTTCTATATCTTTCGGACTGACAAATCCGAAGACTAATGATTATGAGGTGCTCTCCTGCAATGAGAAAGGTAAATATAAAAAAATAGTAATAAAAGATAATGTGATTGTCGGGGTTGTTCTTGTAAATATTATTGAAAGAGCCGGTATCTTTGGACTTATCATAAAACAAAAACTTGATGTCTCATTGTTTAAAAAACAGTTATTAAAAGAGGATTTTGGTTTTCTTGTGCTTCCAAAAGATTTTAGAAAACATTATGTTACAGGGGACGGTACAGAGGTATGAGCAAATATACTATTGACGCTAAAGGAATGGATTTTAAAGAGTTAAATGAACTTATCCATGAAAAACTCGGAAAGACTGATGAATTTATCATTAATAACGCCTGTGGTCAGCGTTACATCGGTACGGGCATACAGGAAAAAGTAAAGATTACTGTCAATGGTTATCCCGGCAGTGATATGGCTGCGTTTATGGACGGCCCCGATATTGTGGTGTACGGTAATGCCCAGGATGCGATAGGGAATACAATGAACTCCGGATCTATCACGGTTCACGGAAATGCAGGAGATATAGTCGGCTACGGTATGAGAGGCGGAAAGGTCTTTATAAAAGGAAATGTCGGTTACCGTGTTGGTATCCATATGAAAGAGTATAAAGGAATGTTCCCGGTTATTGTAGCCGGTGGAGAAGCAAAGGATTTTCTCGGCGAATATATGGCTGGAGGTCTTCTTATAGTGCTTGGCCTTAATTCGAAGGGGCTTCCGGTTAGGGACTTTGTAGGCACCGGAATGCATGCCGGAAGGATATTCCTCCGAACTGATAAAATAGATCCAAGGCTTCTCGGTAAAGAAGTAAAAGCTGAAAAATTAGATGACGAAGACAGAAAGATGCTTGAAAAATATGTCGGCGAGTTTTGCGCCACTTTTGATATGGAAAAAGAAAAATATAAAATATTGAGCAGCTCTTTTATAAAGTTGTCACCGTTCTCGCTAAGACCGTATGGAAGACTTTACGCATACTGACCGTAAGTGAAGCAGGGGAAGCAAGGGAAGCAAGGGAAGCAAGGGAAGCAAGGGAAGCAAGGGAAGCAAGGGAAGCAAGAGAAGCAAGGGAAGCAAGGGAAGCAAATGAAGTAAAAGAAGTTAGGAAAGTGGTTGAAGTGTATAAAGGATATGTGCATCCCGTGCTGGGATACTTTTTTGCCCGCCAAAACTTGTAGTTGCTGATTTAGGACGTTACAGCGAAGGCAAGCGTTCAAAGCCTTATCCCTCCAGAGGCGGGCACGTAATGAGGCAACTACACATGAGGTTACTTCAATTCTTGCTTATTTTTGTCATCCCGTGCTCAGATACGGGATCCAGCGTCGATTTCTTTAATTTACAAAGTACTTAAATGTATCTCTAATTGTTTTTGTTTTCGGATAAAGACTTGGATAATACATGGGCCCTTTAGTATTTCTGTTTTTAATTATGTATTATGTGCCTCGCTTAAAAAAGAAATATCAGGATGAAGCTGAAAGCAAAAGCTAAAAAGGAAGAGACAAAGGAGAGACAGTCAGAAATTATTGTTTTTATGTTATAATATTACATGAATCTGACGGAGGGGAATATAAATGAATAATGTAATGGCTCGGAAGAAAGAATTAATGACGGGAAATGAGGCAATTGCCAGGGGTGCAATGGAAGCGGGTATTTCCTATGCGGGAAGTTACCCGGGTACTCCGGCTACGGAGATCCTCGAATATCTGGCTAAGAACTTTAAAGGCCGCGCGGAATGGTCGGTTAATGAAAAAGTCGCCTATGAAACGGCGCTGGGTGCTTCCTATACGGGCAGAAGAGCGATAGTTTCCATGAAGCATGTGGGACTGAACGTTGCTGCGGATCCTTTAATGACTTCAGCTTACCTGGGAAATAAAGGAGGTTTTGTTGTTGTGGTTGCCGATGATCCGGGCGCTTATTCCTCACAGAATGAACAGGATACCAGGATCTTTGCCCGTTTTGCAAAAATAGCGCTTTTTGAACCTTCAGACTCCCAGGAAGCAAAGGACTTTATATTAGCGGCTTTTGATCTTTCGGAAAAATATAAGATGCCTGTGATGCTTCGAAGTCTGACAAAACTTTCGCATTCTTCATCTCCTGTGATGAAAGGGGAGATCAGGGAGGAAAATAAACTTGCGCTTAAAAAAGATCCCGCTCAACTCATTGCGGTACCGTCTAATGTCGTGCGTTTGCATAAAGCTTTAGTGGAAAAACAGAAAGGCTTAGGGGTTGACGGCGCGGTTTATAACAGTGTTTTTAAGGATAAACAGAAAAAGGGAATTATAGCCTGTGGCATTGCGTACAACTATGCCATGGAATATGCCGGAGATTTTGCAGTATTAAAAGTTTCTTTTTACCCGTTAGAGGAAAAGCTGGTGAAAGATTTTGTCTCAGGTCTTGACGAAGTGATAGTTCTTGAAGAGGGTGAGCCGGTGGTGGAAGAGACCGCCAGGAAATTCCATAAGAATGTTAAAGGGAAAATTTCAGGTGAAATAAACCGGGTGGGAGAAGTGGGACCCGATGCTCTGGGCTTTTATTTAAAAAAACGGACGGCTCCTGCAGTGACCGGAACTCCCAGGCGTCCTCCTGTACTTTGTCCTGGCTGCGGGCATAGAGAGCTCTATAAAGCTTTAAAAGCGGCTGACCCTGTTTTCACTGCCGGAGATATCGGTTGTTATACCCTGGGCTGTAATCCGCCTTTAGAAGCTTTGGATTCCTGTCTTTGTATGGGCGCAAGCATATCGAAAGCTGCAGGTATTGCAAGTCAGGGAATAAAAAGAGTTGCCTGTGTTATCGGTGATTCAACGTTTATGCATATGGGAATTCCTGCTTTGATCAGTGCGGTTTATAACCGGGCAAATATAACGGTTTTAATACTGGATAATTCTTCGACGGCAATGACAGGTCATCAACCCACACCGCTCATAGGTGTTACGGCTAAAGGGCATGAATCACCTAAAGTTATACTTGAAGATCTCTGTAAAGCAAGCGGCGTAACTTCTGTTACCGTTATTGACCCCATTAATATCAAAGCAACCACGGAGTTAATAAAAGGAAAGTTGAATCAAGAGGATGGGGTGAATGTGATAATCGCAAGAAGACCGTGTGTGCTAACAAAAAAAAGAAGTTCATAAAGTTTGTAAGGTTTTTAAGGTTTATAAAGTCTTTTTTTAGATGTGGTTTTATGTTTGAAAATAAAAACAAATCTTTTTTGGATGATATCCGGCAAAGATTTTAGACATTACTAACCTTAAAAACCTTATAAACTTTAAAAACTGTTATTATAAGGAATACACCTTCTTCGCTTCCAGTATCTTAACTTTGGCGTTGGTTAGTGTTTTAATGCCCAGTTCGATGTTTTCTGTCCGGAGCACTACTATCGCGTCATTTTCATGCTTTTCCGCAAAGGCATAGACGTATTCCACATTTAAACCGGCGTTATTTAAAACTTCAAGTATCTTTGCCAAACCACCCGGTTGGTCATTTACAGCTATTGCTATTACTTCTGTTTCTTTGACCGTAAAACCGGTTGCTTCCAGCGCTGCTTTCGCCCTGACTACGTCTGAAACGATCATTCGAAGAATACCATAGTCTTTAGTATCCGCAATTGAAAGAGCCCTAATGTTTATCTTGGCCCTTGCAATAGCCTTCAAAGCATCAAGAAGCCGTCCCTTTTTGTTCTCTAAAAATATGGATACCTGTTTAACCTGCATGTTTTACCTCCAGTAAAACTGATGTCACAGATGGGTGGTGAGATGACACAGATGCAAAATAGATATCACAGATAGCAACTATTTGTATTATACCACAATTCGTTTTATTTGGCATCTATTTGTACCAAAGTTCACTAAGAGGCCAAGCGGTAAATTCGCAGACCTGAGATACGAAACCGTTTGCCGGTAAAAGACTTCCGGGATACCACGCTCCAGTGATTTTATTTCAATTATCAGCTTATTCTCAATGACAAAATCAGCTCGAAAACTGCCGATTTCCTTCTCTAAGTAAAGTAATTTGTACTGTTTCTCTGACTCAAAAACAATATTTTCTTTTTCAAATATAGCTATCAATCCGTTATGATAAGTCTTTTCAATATGCCCCGGTCCGATTTCAGTATGTAATTTAAAACAGCATCCAATGATCTTTTCCGTAAGCTTGTTATCCCTTTCGATAACACCCATATCTGTAGCACCCTATCAAATGACAAAGACAATACCCCATCATCTAAGCCATCTTATTTGTTCATCTGTATTCTTGTGTCATCGTTGTTCATCTGTGCCATCTCACTTCTAATCTCTTCAAAAGATCCGCCCTATATCACTGGCGGATGTGTCATCAGGCGCGATCTATTTGATATTGCGCATATCAAATACGCGCCGTGCTTTGCCTTCGCTTCTTTGTATTGATTTTGGCTCAACAAGAGTTACCTTGATCCTGATCCCTATAGCCCGTTCTATATGATTTTCGATGTTGTTCTTTATTTCTTCGACGTGCCTTACCTCATCGGAGAACATCTTTTTCGATGTTTCCACCTGCACTTCGAGTTCATCCAGCTGATGTGGTCTTGTTATAATGATCTTATAGTGCGGCTCTATCCCGGGTATTTCCAATAAAGCTTTTTCTATTTGAGAAGGGAAGACAATAACACCGCGGATCTTCATCATATCATCTGACCTGCCGGTAATTCTGTCCATTTTTAACGTCGTTCTTCCGCATTTGCAGGTACCATGTTTAAGTGCGGTTATATCTTTAGTCCTGAAACGTATCATTGGGGTTCCTTCCCGGGTTAAGGTGGTAAGGACCATTTCTCCTTTTTGTTCCTCAGCTAAGGGCTGAAGAGTATCTGTTGCAATGATTTCAGGGAAAAAATGATCTTCCTGTAAATGAAGACCTGATTTTTCCTGGCACTCTTGCCCGACCCCGGGTCCGATTATTTCAGTTAAACCATAAATATTAAGCGCGTTTATATTTAAACGTTTTTCAATTTCTTCCCGCATTTTTTCTGTCCACATTTCAGCGCCGAATACTCCGGATCTTAATTTACTTTTTTTCAGGTCAATACCTTCTTCAGCTGCTGCCTCAGCGAGATAGAGTGTGTAGGAGGGAGTGCATGTAAGTATGGTTGTTCCAAAATCCCTGATGATTTCAAGCTGTCTTTTCGTATTGCCGGCGGATATAGGAACAATATTTGCCCCGATTTTTCTGGCGCCATAATGCACCCCCAGGCCTCCGGTGAATAATCCGTATCCGTAAGCATTTTGAACCCAGTCTGCTTTAGTTGTGCCTGCCATAGAAAGGGCTCTGGCCATAACCTCGCTCCAGAGCTCAATATCTGAAGCCGTGTAACCTACAACAACCGGCCTGCCGGTCGTGCCTGAGGAGGTATGTATCTCAAGTATTTCTTCATGAGGGACCGCGAACATACCAAAAGGATAGGCACCACGAAGGTCATCCTTTGAGGTAAAGGGGAGCTTTGTAATATCTTTTAAAGTTTTAATATCCGACGGCTTTACTTTTGCGGCATCGAAAGATCTTTTATAATAGGGTATTCTTTCATAAGCATACTTGACAATATGCTGTAACCGCTCCAGCTGTAAAAGTTCTCTTTCCTTGGGAAGCATGCACTCCGCTTTAGGGTTCCAGATCAGTTTATCGGTCATAAAGGCTCCTTTAAAAAAATGTTACGCGTGACGGGTTGCGAGTAGCGGGTTTTACAATATTGAGTTTCTATTATAATAACTCCTTAATGCAGAACCCGTTACTCGTAACCCGCTACGCGTCACTTTAGTTATTTTATTTTTATTTTTGCTGCTTTTATGTCTCGGACGTCTATAATAAGCATGGCGTTTTTTCTTGATTTTGGAACGTAGACGTAGGCGTTTTCTACATTAAGTCTGTTCTTTGCTGTCAGTTTTGCTACGTCGTTCAGGCCTCCCGGCTTATCCTTCATTACTATTCCAAGTACCTCTGAAAGGTAGGCGGTGAGCCCTGCTTCTTTATACTTTTTATAGGCGAGCTCCGGTTTATCCACTATTATTTTTATTACCCCGTACTCGCCGCTGCTCGCTATATTAAATGCAAGTATGTTTATTTTGTTATCAGCCAGGACACTGGTGAGTCGCTCTATTTTTCCCGGCTGGTTCTGAACAAAAACTGAAAGCTGTTTAAGTATGGGCATTAATAATCCTCCGGATTAAGTTTGTAAAGTTAATAAAGTTTTTAAGGTTTGTAAAGTTATTTTTAAAGGTAGCGCTATTATATTTTTCAGATAATATCCTTCAACGCTTGAAGACTTTAAAAACCTTAAAAACTTTACAAACCTTATAAACCGGAAAAATCTAGTAGATTTTTCGATTATCAAACACTCTTTTTGCTTTTCCTTCTGATACGGGAAGGGTTCCGGGTTCAACAAGATCAATATTTGGCCTTACCAGTATTTCTGTCCTGAGTTTTTCTGTCAGATCAGATTGGAGCTTCTTTAAGTGTTCCAGGTTACCGTCAAAAAGCTTTTTAGTTATTTCCACCTTTACGGTCATCTTATCGTTATCTTCAAGGTATATTTGATAGTTTTTCTCAACATGCGTCACGCTCATGAGGACGCGTTCAATTTGCTGCGGGTAAATATTAACTCCGCGGATTATGAACATATCGTCGGCTCTGCCTTTAATACGCATTATCCTTCGGTGAGTCCGTCCGCATTTGCATTTTTCGGGAATGATAGCCGTAATATCCCTGGTTCTGTATCTGATAATAGGCATGCCTTCTCTATTGAGAGTTGTAAGAATAAGCTCGCCTGTTTTACCTTCAGGGAGAGGCCTGTCCGTTTTGGGGTCTACTATTTCCATTAAATAACAGTCTTCCCAGAGATGCATACCTGATTGGTATTCGCATTCAAAGGCAACTCCGGGACCGTTCATCTCGGTAAGCCCATAGGAGTTGTAGACTTTTAACTTTAAGATCTTTTCAATTTTGTTCTTTGTTTCTTCCGTATAAGGTTCAGCGCCCATATACGCTCTTTTGAGCTTTAGTTTTTTTCTGAAAGCCGGTCCTTTTTTTTCAAAAATATCAGAAAGATATAAAGCATAAGAAGGGGTAAGGTGAATAGCTGTGGTTTTGAAATCCTGCATGAACATCAGCTGTCTTTCAGTATTGCCTATGGCGGAAGGGATAACAAGCGCGCCTACTTTTTCGGCGCCGTAATGCATCATAAGCCCGCCGGTAAACAAGCCGTAACTCATCATATTCTGTAATACATCGACCTTTGTGACTCCGGTCATGGTAAGGCACCGGGCAATATTATTCGCAGCTACATCGATATCTTTCTTCGTAAAGAAAACAGCTTTGGGCTTTCCGGTAGTTCCCGAGGAGGTGTGAAGCCGCATGGTATCATGATGTTTGATGGTTAAAAGTTTATCCGGATAATTTTTCTGAAGGTCGTCCCTGGTTGTAAATGGAAGTTTTGAAATATCATTAATGGTCCTTATATCCCCGGGCGTTACACCTTTGGATTTAAAGAGCTTTTTGTAGTAAGGAACCTTGTTATAAACTCGTGTTGCCGTCTCTTTCAGACGTTTTAACTGAAGCGCTTCCAGCTTGCCGCGTTTAATAGTTTCAAGTTCTTTTTCCCAAAACATATTACTTCTCCTTTTCAGGATCTCTTATTAATATAAAAACCTGTTTCTGTCTCATCAAGTATGCTGTCCGGTACCGGTTTTGTACATAGACTGACAACAATCAGAACTACCACGGAGACGGTAAAACTTAGTATTGAAAAATCCACCGGGAATTTAGTTACAAATTTAGCAATGTAACCGAATCCGAGAGCGGATATGAGGCCGGAGAGCATGCCCCAGAAAGCGCCTTCTTTAGTCGTGCGTCTCCAGTAAAGACCGAAAAGAATGGGAGCAACAAATGTGGAGAGCATTATTCCTATACCTGTCCAAATCAGCCAGGCTAGAAGCTCCGGCGGCTTTATAGCCGCTATCATAGTTCCGAGGGCCGCTACTACAATAACTATCCTGTTAACATTGTTTATCTGCTTGTCTGTTGCGTCAGGTTTTAAGAAATTCTTATAAATATCCCAGCTGAAAGAAGACCCGATCCTGAGCATCAGACTGTCGGTAGTGGTAAGCACGGCTGAAAGAACAATGATGGCGAAGACGGGCCAGATAAATTCCGGCATTGCCATCTGGATTGCGGCTATAAAAGAGTAGTCAGCGGCATTGGCAACATTCGGCAGGGTCAAAGTTTTATCATAAACCATTGATCTGGCAGCATAGCCTGAGATCTTTATGAGATAAAAAACAACTAGATATATACCAAAGGCGGCAAGAGGAGCCCACTTAAAATATTTGTATTTCTTTGCAGAAAGAGAGTTGCTGACGACATGAGGCGCGGAAGCCAGTCCAAGCCCGAGCAGGATTGCAAAAGAGACCAGGTATAAAGGAGTGGCAAAAGCGTAAGGCGCTACAGGCGGGTGAGCCTGCGGGAAAGCCAGCGCAAGCATATTTGGATCTATCTTTGCAAGATTTTCGTTTATGTGCGTAAGTCCGCCGGCATTTCCGATAATAAACGGGGCTACTACTAAAACTCCGACGATTATTATAATTCCCTGAAAAAGAGCGGTCCAGGCCACGGCGTAAAGGCCGCCCAGGATAACGTAAAGCATGACAATAACAGCGCCAAGAAGAAGTGCGTATTCGTGGGGCATTTTAAAAAGCCAACCCATAGTTATACTTATAGCCGTGTATTGACCTGAAAGGTATATTGTTGAGACTATTATGACGATTATGGAAGAAAGAGTTCTTATTGACTTCGTGCTGTTGTATCTTAAAGAGAGATAATCCTGGATTGTAACAAAATTCTTCTTCTGGCTTACACGGTAAATCTTTGTGCCGAAAAGGAAAATTGAGAGTGCGCAAGCCAGCGGTACCAGCATCTGTTCCCAGATGGTTGGCCAGCCGGTTTTATATCCAAGACCAGCTGAACCAAGTAGCGACATACCGGAGGCGCAGGAGGAGATGATGAGAAGCACGAAAACCCAGAAATTGAGTTCTCGTCCGCCGACTATAAAATCGGAGGTGGATTTTATTTTTCTTGAGGCAGCATATCCTATAAGTAAGAGAGCGAGGAAATACGCAATTATGACGGCTATGTTAATAATTGAATTGCCCATGGCTACTCCTTAAATCTCAAAGCCCAGATAGTTAACGCAAGCATTATTGTAATTGGAATCAATGTTACTCCGAGAAACGTGTTAAGCGGAAGACCAAACATTTTATGCCTCCATGAAATTTAAGATGTTTTCATATTATATAATATAGGATAGATGATGTAAATTAAATAAAAACGGTAACGGGTTACGAGTTGCGGGTTATGGAAAAAAAGAAAGGGCAGCATTAGCTGCCCTTTCTGATAGTAGTGCTTTCTTAAAAAGCTTTGAAAAGATACGTCACAGTCAGGTAGAAATTAAAGTTAGTGCCTGTAAGTGTTCCGGCTGCGTCATAGTTGGTCTCGTAGATAACCTGAGGGACAACGATAAACGTCGGGCTGAAAGCATAAGAGAAGCCGGCATAAAGACGGTTTGAGTTGATGCCGTTTCTGTAGAAGCCAAGTGCTGATGGGGCTGCTTCGGCGTCCTCAAGAATACCGATGAATAATTCATCAGACAGGATGAGGCTCAGGTTTTGATCTATTTCAGGAAGTTTATAGGTGATACTTAGCATTTCCCTTATCATTGAAGAGAATCCGCTTCTTAAATCATCAGTCGTATAGCAGGAGGAATAAATTGTATTATGGGAGATTATTCTGTTTGCGATAGTAAGTCTGTCGCTAGTCTTCCATTCTATTGTCGGTATTACTTCTATGTTGTGGGAAAAAGGAGCAGTTTCCGTGAATCTGTTCGGAAAATACATATAGTAGTACCATAAAGACAGCTTGAGCTTAAATGAATCATTAATCTTTAATGCGTAGTTAGGTCCTACAAACAGTTCCATAAAGTACGTGTCAACTGTGCTGCCCGAGTTCCTTCCAAATTCCCATCTATGTCCGGGCATTACCGTGAAAGAGAGATCGGGAGAAAGAAGAGTGGTGATGTTCAGGTTTTCCCACATTCTTTTAGTTCTTGTTTCCGCTGCCATTGTTCCTGTGAAAAGTACAATTACTGCCAGTATTCCTATTGCCAGCTTCTTCATATTATTTGCCTCCTTTTGCGGTCTTTGCCGCTAATTTCTCAATTCCTTCAAAGCACTTTTTTAAGTGCTTTTCTTCGGTTTTCTTTGTCATTAAACTTACAACCACTATCACGATGAAGGAGACCGGAAGTGCCACTACTATGGGATCAAGTGTCGCTATAACCGGGTTTGCAGCAAGAGTGTCTTTATTGAATATAAATTTGCAGATTTTCAGCGCAGCTGATTCCTTGGTATGAAAGAAGGTCATCCAGAACAAGCTTGTTAAGGAGCCTATAAGGAAGCTGGCTATAGCTGCTGTCTTCGTTACCGTTTTTGAGTAAAGTGCACCGATATACATCGGGATGAATGCTGTGGCACAAAGCCCGAAGAAAAGGGATGTTCCTATTGCTATTATGTTTGAACCGCCCTCAAGCGCTTTTGGAAGCAGCCAGGCAACAACGACTGCAAAAATAATGCCGATGCTGGTCCCTAATTTATTAAGAAGAAGGGTGTTCTTTGATTTTATCTCCAAACCTTTCTCGTAAAAGTCGCGGCTAAGCGCTGTTCCCATGGTATGAAATTGGGAAGAAAGTGTGGACATTGCCGCCGCTAGAAGGGTTACCATGAAAAGCGCGGTGAACCATTCAGGCATCGCTTTCGCGATATAGATCGGGATAATATTATCAGGCACTGCTTTACGCTCCGGAGGTTTTGCCGCCGCAGGTGCAGTTGCTTCCGCTGCCTTTACTGCCGTTACCGGAACTGTTTTTGCGGGAGCGGTCTGTTCCTCTTTTGGAGGAATATAAGTGCCCTCGTCCATTGCTTTAAGTACTGCAGGATCAGTTTTGGTCACATCTAAAGAGATCATCTTGTATTTTTCAACAAAATAGACGTTTGAAAGCGCCCCAACCGTAAAAGCGACTCCGGTCATCATCAAAATAAAAATACCGCCGATGATCACCGCACGGTTGAGTTCTTTATTGGATTTTACCGTCATAAATCTTACCGAAAGCTGCGGTTGTGCGAGCACTCCGAGACCGACACCCATTACAAGTGTGGTAACAAGGGACATCCACATCGGGGAAGCAAATTTAGGCATTGACGTCCAACCTTGATGTCCGGCTTTTGCCATACCTGCCGGAACCATTGGTGCAAGCGCTGTTAGTTTTTCATGCGCTGTTATGACCCCTCCGAGTTTTACATAAGTAAATACCAGAAGAATCGCCATACCTATGAACATTATTGCGCCCTGGAAAGCGTCGGTGTACATTACACCTTTCATTCCGCCGAAGACAACATAAACCGCAGTTATCGCCGCGAAGAATAAAAGAGCAACTTCATAATTGATGCCAAATACTTGCTGTAAAAAAACTGCGCCTCCTATCATGACTGCACCTGCATAAAGAGGCATGAAAATGAAAATGAGAAGCCCGGAAGCGCCCTGTATAAAGCGTGATTCATATCGCCTGCCCATAAGCTCCGGAAAAGTATGCGCATCCAGACTGTGCCCCATTTTTCTGGTACGTTTTCCGAAATAAACGAAGGCAATGAAGATTCCGACGAAAATATTAAGGAAGGTAAGCCAGAGCATACCCATACCCATTGAAGCTGCAGCTCCGCCAAAGCCGACTATGGCTGAGGTGGAGATGAAAGTGGCACCGTAAGAAAGGGCCATTATCATAGGGTGCTGCTTTCTCCCTGCGACCAGGAAATCGGAGGAGTTTGCCGTTTGTTTGTATCCGATATATCCGAATATTGCTGTTGCTAAAAGATATATAACAACAGTAATGATCATTAATAAACTGATTTCCATATTTGTCCCCCTGGAAAATATTGTATTGGATTTTTACTTGGTTAATTTAGAATCTTTCTTTTCCCATTTTATCTCTTCCTTTACCTCTTTTTTTTCGTGCTCATCGCCTTTGTTCCAATTAACCCAGCCGTAGACGATGCAAAGAAGAGTCGCCAAAATGGTAAAGATATACGCCAGTGCAACACCTGTTCCTTCGAGTCCTAGCATATGAGGAGGTCACCTCCATCAGGAAGAGTCGTTAAACCCCATGCCCGGGCGTTTTTCAGGAGCTCTTCACAGAATTGATATAAATTCTATCAAAACAGAGGAAATAAGTCAATCCGAAATGAAGGTTAAAAAAATCACTGAGACTAAAGCACTAATAACTAAACAATCACTAAGATTAAAGCATTAAGCACTAAACTTAAGGAAGTTTATTTATATAGGTACAATGATTTTATTTAGAATTTATAATTTTATTCTTAGTGCTTGGTTTTAAGTTTGTTTAGTGCTTAGAATTTAAGTCTTAGTGATTAGATTGCCTGTCCGCATTTGAATGCCGCCAAGTTCATATCTATTGTTTTTGGGGGAACAGCAGTCGTGATGACTGCATGCCATATATTTTCTTTAATAGGCAGTTGTTTTGAGAGAACACCTAAAAGGACAATGTTCTCTATTTTAATAGAGCCGCATTCCAGGGCTATTTTATGAGCGACAAGAGCTTTGATCTTAAAATCCAGATTTTCTATCTTCTTTTGAATATCTTTGGGGTAAGCATCAGTCTTCTTCTCAAGACTGGACGGCATTATATTCCGTTTGTTCATTACTATATAACCTGTTTTTTTCATATGAGAGAGGTAACGCAGAGCTTCAAGCTCTTCCATTGCCAGCATAAAGTCAGCCTCTCCTGTCGGTATCATCGGGGAGAATACTTTATCTCCGAAACGTACATGACATGTTACAGAACCGCCCCTTTGAGCCATCCCATGGAGTTCGTTTGATTTTACGTCAAAACCGGAATCGAGAGCGCATTTTGCCAGTATCTTTCCCGCAAGTATGGTTCCCTGCCCGCCGACACCGGTTATAAGTACATTGATAGTTTTCATAAAAATCATTTTATCAGAAGATATCAAGAAAAGTCAAGGATTGCAGCAAAACTCGGTTGTTTGACTTTCCTTCTTTTTTGTGCTAAAATCAGACGATTTAACGGATTACTTTTATCGGAGGAAATTGTATGAAAAAGCTTCAGCGGGATGCTATAGATAAATTATCTCCATATATACCGGGGAAACCGGTAGCGGAAGTACAGCGGGAGCTGGGGATCTCTGATGTTATAAAAATGGCTTCGAATGAAAATCCTCTCGGGGCATCGCCAAAAGCGGTTGCTGCGGTTAAAAAGGCCGCTGAGCAGGTGTATTTTTATCCGGAGGGGAGTTGTTTTGAACTTAGAAAAGCGGTGGCTGAGCATTTACAAATACCGGCCGATAATCTTATTTTCGGTAATGGTTCGGATGAATTATTATTGTTAATTTCCCAGGTCTTTTTAAATCCCGGAGATGAAGTATTGCAGGGGGATCCCAAACTGACCTTCGTGGAGTACAAGGCGGTTACTACGATTGCGGATGCTAAACCAGTAATTGTTGAAATGAAGGATTTCGGGTATGACCTGAAAACCATGGCGGAAAAATTTACCAATAAGACAAAAATAGTATTTATAACCAATCCTAATAATCCGACCGGAACTATGATCACCAAAGATGAGCTTGATGAGTTTTTCAAAAAAGTTCCTGAGGATGTAATAGTAGTGCTGGATGAAGCTTACTACGAATATGTGGGCCGGGCCGACTATCCGGAATCCGTTGAATATGTCAAAGAGGGAAAAAATGTAATTATTCTCCGTACTTTCTCCAAGATCTACGGGTTGGCCGGGCTGCGACTGGGTTACGGCATTGCCAGGAAAGAACTTATTGAACTGCTTGGAAAAGCCAGACAGCCTTTTAATGTTAACTTGCTTGCGCAAAGCGCGGGAATAGCAGCTCTCAAAGATATTAAGTTTGTCGAAGAGAGCAAACATGTGAATAATGAAGGTAAGATATGGATCGGAGATGCGCTTGAAGCTATGGGTATTACTTTTGTCAGGTCAGAAGCAAATTTTATTCTTTTTGATGTTAAGGTTGACGCCAAACCGGTGACAGAGGCTCTTATGAAAGAGGGAATAATTGTTAGATGTATTGGTACCGGAACAACTATACGCGTGACGATCGGAACGATGGAACAGAATCGTCGGTTTATCGGTGCATTGAAGAAAGTGTTAAAAAATAATTGACTAAGTACTAGTGACTAATGACTATTTTAGGAAGGCGGGAAATCCCGCCAAATATTTAATAAACCTCAATAAATAGTCAGTAGTCATTAGTCACTAGTAAATGTTTTTGGGGGTCATATGATCATAGTATTAAAGCCGGGAACACCTGATAACGAGCTGAATCACGTAATAGAAAAGGTGGAGAAGGCGGGGCTTACGCCTCATGTTTCAAAAGGGATTGAAAGAACTTTGATCATGGTTATAGGGGATGACCGTGTCCTTGCAGAGCTGCCTCTTGAAACAATGCCCGGTGTTGAAAAAGTTATGTCCGTCCTTCAACCTTTTAAACTTGTCAGTAAGGAGTTCCAGAAAGAACCGACGGTAATTAAGGTGAGGGATATTGAAATTGGCGGGAAAAAACTTGTGGTTATGGCGGGACCTTGCTCTGTAGAAAGCCGCGAAGCTTTGCTTGATGTGGCAAAAAAAGTTAAAGAGGCGGGTGCTACTATACTTAGAGGGGGCGCTTTCAAACCCCGGACTTCTCCTTATGCTTTTCAGGGCATGGGAGAGGAGGGATTAAAACTTCTTTCTGAAGCAAGGGACTTAACGGGGCTACCTATAGTTACTGAAGTTATGGATACACGTACCGTTGACCTTGTTTCCAGGTATACGGATATAATTCAGATAGGCGCGAGGAATATGCAGAACTTTGAACTTTTAAAGGAAGTCGGGGAATGTAAAGTTCCGGTTCTTTTAAAACGGGGGCTTTCTTCAACAATAAAAGAATGGCTTATGTCGGCTGAATATATAATGTCCCGAGGTAATTATAAAGTAATGCTTTGCGAGAGAGGTATCCGGACCTTTGAGGATGCGACAAGAAATACTCTCGATCTTTCTGCGGTGGCTGTATGCAAGCACCTGAGCCACCTTCCGGTAATAGTGGATCCTTCCCATGGCACAGGCAAATGGCGCTGGGCAGTGCCGATGTCAAAAGCTGCCATAGCCGCAGGTTGCGACGGACTTATGCTGGAAGTTCATCCGAATCCCGAAGATGCTATGTCAGACGGGGATCAGTCGCTTTTGCCGGATAAGTTCAAGAAGTTGATGGCTGAGCTTAAGCCTATTGCAAAGGTGATTGGGAGAGAACTCTAAAAACGATTTACGATTGACAAATGACGATTTACAATTTAAGGTAAGCGCGAGAAGCTACGCTAAGTTTAATTATACCACATAAATATTGAACATTGAGTAACGTTAGTAACGTGGAACTTGTAACTAGATGTCCTATAAGAAGTAAATAGGGAAATATGTCAAAGAACAATCGATCTTTGAGAAATTAGGAGCAAACAAAGACCCTCTTAGGGTC
>MFGV01000090.1 GCA_001778375.1 Candidatus Firestonebacteria bacterium RIFOXYD2_FULL_39_29 | reverse complement strand
GCCGTCAGGGTCATTATATGTCCAGATTATATTTTTATTCCCGCTCCACAACTCACCTCCGTTTGGAGCAGTCACTGTTACCGTAGGGGCGTTATCAACGTAAATAATCCTCACAGAAGAGTCCTGACTATAATTTTTCCCATCATATGAAAGCACCTTCCAGTACCAGTCTCCATAATTAAGAGGCGAGGACACGGTATATGAAGTGGTGCCGCTTCCCTGCGCTATACCCGAATATGTTATTACACTGCCTGAAGTAAAGTCTGAGGTAGTATCAAGAAGAAATCTGTATGTTATCACGTCAGAATCATCATCCGACGAATTATTCCAGGTAAATACTAATGTTGTATTTGTTACCGCAGTATTAACAGGGGAATCTAAGGACGGTTGAGTGGGCGGCCTGTTGTAGGTTAAAGTCACATCTTCCAGAGTCGGGGTATCCAGTTTAGCGCTGTTCAAAAATGCCTTTATTCTGATATAACGATTACCATTATTTCCCGTCCACAATGCGTGTCCTGAATAATTTGTATAATAAGTGGATCCTGTACCATCAGGACCATTGTAAGTCCAGGTTGCATTATCATTATTGGATGCTGTTTGAATTTTTAATTCCGTGAAATTAGGCTGGGAAGAAGGACTCCATGAAGCATTTATCCAGGAAACTGATGTTGCAGATACACCAGTATCAATAGTTGAAGATTCCCAGGTTATCGAATTTGTATTACTGATTGAAAAATCATACTTCCATGTGTCATTGAAGTATGTTGTTGACATACTTCCACCTGTCAAAATACATTTCTTATTAAAACTGTCATATACCATTGAATGTATATACCTTTCAGGCGGAAATACAGATGAAGACATCGTTCCCCATAAATTGTTTACAGGGTCATAAACATAAGTATCAGAATAATAGGTTACTCCGTCAAAACCACCGAAAAATACTGCTTTTTCATTATCACTATCATAACAAATAGTATGTCTCCCGCTTATTCTTGGTACAGCTGTTTTGCTTGTCCAGGTATCGGCATTCAGATCGTAAATCCAGGATTCATTATTATATGCCGCGCCTGTAAAACCTCCGACAAGCAAATATTTTCCACCACCGATATAACACATTGAATGATAAAATCTGTTTGAAGGCGGGCTTACAGGTGTTTTTTGAGTCCAAGTGTTTCCGGAAACATCATAAACCCAGGTTTCACCCAATGGGGTTCCTCCATCTGAAGTTCCTCCAAAAAGAACAATAGTATCATTTGAAGTATCAGTAGAACAAGCCATTGCGTGAGAAAATCTTGCGGAGGGTGAAGATACCGGAAGTTTATCCGTCCACGTACCATTTCCAGACGGACTATATTCCCATGTTTTTCCGTACACAGCTCCGTCATATCCTCCAAAAAGTATCATTTTATCTGCAACAGGAGCGTAAACCATGGCACCTTTGTATCTTGACGAAGTGCCGGAAGCTTTTGATTCCCATGTGTTTGTTGACAAACTGTACGCCCAGGTATCACTCAACCTTGTAGTCCCGGTGTAACCGCCAAAAATCAATATTTTATTTCTATTACTGTCAAAAGCGTAATATGAGCCATTTCTTGGAGAAGGCCCGCTGGTATTATTCATATTCGTCCATTTACTATTCAGCTTCAGATATGAGCTATCCCCGCTGCCCGTCACAATTAAACCGGTCAACGTTCCGGATAAAAAATCAGTATCACTTGTCTTTGTTACCGTACCGGCATAAAGACAGGGAACAAACGCTATAACGAGCCAAATATTTCTTATCATATTATCCAGCCTTCCTTAATTTTTATCTCCGTTAATTTTTTTGATATTTTTTCGAACAATTCCTCTTGAAATATTTCCTTTTTCGTTTTAATAGTTCTCTGCAGAAATTTTAATACATTTCTCTTTACGTGATAATCGTTATCCTCAATCAAAGAAAGCAATATTTTTGAAGTTTCCGCATCACCAATTTCTCCCAAAGCAAAAACCGCATTAAGGCGTTCGAACCTTTCCTTACTTTTTCCCATACTTTTGAGAATTTCCAGCGCTTTCTCATGATTGTACTTATAAAGCGTCTTTGCCGCATTTGCCCTTACTTTATAGTCTTTATCCTCCAAAAACGGCACCAGGAGGCGTTGAGCCACTTCGTAGTCCACCTCATCCACCAGTTCTGCTTCTATTATCTCCACACCTTTCACCCTGTTTTTTGGATGAGACCCTTCTATCAATTCAAAAGGAGAGGAAGCACTCAACATCTTGTTCGTATTTACTTCTGTATTTTTAACCATGCTGAGAAGTATTTTTTCCTGATGCTGAAGGAAAGAAGCTTCACGTTTTGCTGAAAGTTTAAACGAAAAATACACCAAACCGGCCGTCACTGCAATTATCCCCAATATAAACATGATAATAGCACTGTTAAAATTTCTCGTCACAACATTCTGACTATCCTTTATAACATTCTTTATATCATCATCCCGTTTCATCAGATAATTTAAGAACTGCTGACGTTCTTCACTGGACTTATCCAGAACTCCTTTCAAGGTCTGATCTTTATTTCCGAAAGATTTATCTATCAGCTGTTGTTGTGTCTTTTGGAATTCCGCCAGCATCTTCGAAAGTACTTCTGTATTTTCCTTAGGAGAAATATTTTCAATCGTATTAGTACCGGGAAACAACTCTTTTTTTAAAACAGAATACATATCATTTACTTTCTTATTATCAGGATCATACTGTCTGGCTTTTTCAAAGCAGCTAAAGGCTTCTTTGGTCTTTTTTTGCAGATAGAACTCCGAACCTTTTTCTACCAGAACCTTAACCAGAAAGTTTTTATACTTTGCATTACCTTTGTCGTACCTGACCGCATCCTCAAGCTCTTTAATGGAAGCTACCGCATCACCTTTAATATACTTCTGCAAGCCGGATTCAAAGTATTTTTCGGCTGAATCTGAAGCAGCATAACCTAAAGTGCTCAAACTGATAAGCAGTCCGACTATTGCGCCTAAATTTATTCGCTTTTTCATAATCTCTCCTTTTCTAGAGCGATTCCACAGACACATCCATTACCTGCTTTCTTCTCTTTACTCACTTTCCCCGCTTTTTCTGCTTCTCTTACTTTCTCCGCCTAGGCGGATTTCGAGGAAGATTTATGGTCAGATATTTAAGCTTCCTCTCAACTTCTTTTTTTTACTTCACTTGCTTCTCTTGCTTCACTTCAACAAATCCAGCACTTCTAAAAGCCTTCGCAAGGCTTCTTTCGCTTTTATATTCGCAGGATTAATTTTTAATACTGTTTTAAGCTCCTCTTCGGCTTCCGGATATTTCTTTTCCGACATATTTCTCCTGGCTTGATTATAATGCAAGTATTCTTTAGCCTCAACATGTTCAGGATTTAACTCTATTGTTTTTTTAAACTCTGTATCTGCAAGGTCATAGTTATCTTCATCCATGTATTTCAAAGCATTTTTGTAATGATCATCGGCCTCTTTGCCATATATATATTTATTCACTTTACTCAGAAATAATTTATATTCCGTATTGGCGGGATCTATTTCTGTTATTTTTAACACTTCTTTTTTTGCTTCCGTAAAATTACCGTCCCTAAAGAGCTGTTCTGAACCCGAAAGAAGTTTTATTATCGCTCTTTCTTTCACCAAAGCTGTTTTTTCTTCCTGTATAATTTTTTCTTGTTGAGACGGAGGCATTCCCAATTTTAAAGTCAAGCTTGCCCGGTGCGACACTTCAAATGTTGATATACCAACCGCATAATCAAAACAAACATTTAAAACTGAAATCCCGGCACCAAAAGCCGCTTCTTTATAATCAATACCCGCCCGTATATAAATATCCTGCCAGTACTTAAGATGGTATTCAGCCCCGATCCCCCATCTTACGGTCATTTTATAGAAACTCAGAATGTCAATTACGGATAAATCTACCGTTGTCAAAAGATCTATATCGGAGAACAAATAACTTGCTCCTGTCTTTAAATTTACGGGATATCTGTCTGTTTCTTCCTTTAACTTAAGCGAGGCCGGAAGTATATTTTGGAGTACAGCCCCGAGTCTCATATTATTTACCGGAGAAATCAAGGCTCCGGCATCAATACCTATTCCAAATGCTGAGTATACATCTATTTCCTGAAAAACAACTTTTAGATTAAGTCCATAGCTGAAAGTATCGCTGATTTTCTCAGCATAACTTATTAAATAACTTGACTGCTTTTCCTGATAATAGCCCAAACTTTCCCCCACACTATTGGTTTTCTCAGCAAGCGGAGAATCAAAACCAAATCTGGAAATTCCTATACCTGTTTTCAAGTCTAACGGTATTACGCATCCTACAAAGCTATACCTAGTTTCAGCCAGGCTGACAAGAGTAAATCCCGCCTCAGAATTATTAAGAAAAGCAATTCCCGCCGGATTCCAGTACGGAGCATAAACATCATTAGCAACGCCGGTAAAGGCCTTGCCCATTCCAAAGGCTCTGGCACTTACCGAAAAGGAATTCAGGTACTCTCCCGGTAATCCGCCGCCATCTGCGACCTGCGAATAGAAACCAAACGCGGCAGAATAAAGGAATATTAATAGCGCCGCAATTTTTCTCATTTTTTTCCCTCCAGTACCTCTTTAACTTTATCCAGGAGCATATTTACCTGAAAGGGTTTTTCCATATAGCCGTTAACAGCATACTTTTTTTCCAAATCAAAGAGACCTTTCATTCCTCCTTTAGCGGTCATTATTAAGACTTTTATGTCTTTTGTTTCCGGATTTTCCTTAAGTTTAGAATTTACCGTAAAACCGTCCATTTTTGGCATCATAATATCAAGAAGTATTAAGTCTGGCTTTTCCGCCAACGCTTTGGCAAGCGCAGTTTCCCCATCAAAAGCAGTAATAACCGCGTAACCGGTCTTTACTAAAACAGTCTCAACTATGAACGATATATCTATCTCGTCTTCTGCTATAAGAATCTTAGCCATTGTTGCCTCCTTTTGGCAAAGTGAAATAAAAGGCAGTTCCTTTTCCGATTGCACTTTCAAACCAGATTTTACCGCCATGAGCTTCGACAATACCTTTACTTAACGCAAGTCCAATGCCAAAACCGGCAGTTTCACGCCTTAATCCGTTATCTGCCCTAAAAAACTTTTCAAAGATACGAGATTGTTTATCTTCCGGAATTCCGGGGCCCTCATCTTTTATCCACATTTTAACTTCAGTTTCTTTCTCGGAAACTCCAACAAAAATGCGGCCGGTACTGCAAAACTTTAAAGCATTCCCCACAAGATTAACCACTACTTGTTTTATTCTGTTTGCATCGCCCTGTAAAATAACTTCATTTGGCATAACTTCAGCAATCATTGACAGTCCTTTTTGCTCTGCAAGCGGAGCCAGTTCATCCACAACTGCTTTAACAAGCCCTGTTATCCCTATCGGAACCTTGGTTATGTTCATAACCCCTGCGTCAGCCCTTGAAAAATCAAGGACATCATTTACCAGCCCCACAAGACGGTTAGAATTATTTCTAATGATATCCATAAAATGTTTTACGTTCGGTGTAATATCTCCGGCATAACCCCCTTCAATCATTTCGATAGAAGCACTTATAGAAGTAAGCGGTGTTTTCAATTCATGAGATACACTGGAAACAAACTCTGATTTCAACCGGTCAAGCTCTTTCATTCTGTCGTAATTTTTTGCCTCTTTAATAGCAAAAGCCGCATTATTCGCAAAAATAGAAAATATTTTCAAGGCTCTGTCATTAAAATAATCAGCACTTTTCAAGGAATTAATAGAAATAACCCCCAGAACTTTATTATCACTTTTCATGACTGTAACCATAGAGCTTTTAATATCTTTTCTAGGTTCCTGATCAAAAAACCTCTTATCATTTTCCAACCCGTTCAAAAGCAGCACGGTTTCTTGTTTTTCAGCAACCCAGCCTGCAATTTTTTGCCCCAATTTTATTCTTAGATCCTTAACTATTTCATCATTTAAACCAACATGAGCCCCAATAACCAGTTCTTTAGTACTTTCATCCAATAACATTATTGATCCGCTATCGCCGCTTAAAAGTTTACAGCCCTTATCCAGAATCAGTTGCAGCATTTGTGTCAACCCCATGGAGGAACTCAAAGCTTTACTGACTTCATGAATAGAAATAATATCTTTTAAATTATCTACTTCTTCGTTAAGTTTTTGTTTTTTCAGGCAATTATCTATTTTTTGTCTCAAATAATCAATCTCAAAAGGTTTGGTAATATAATCAAAAGCTCCAAATTTAATAGCCTCTACCGCAGAATCAATAGTCGCAAAACCTGTCATAATTATTACATCTGTTTTCGGAGAATATTCTTTAACCTTTCTAAGCACGCCAATGCCGTCAAGTCCCGGCATTTTAAGATCTGAAAGGACAACATTATAAGCACCTTCTTTTGTTTTTTCTGCTCCCAAAATGGAAGAATTCACGCATTCAATATCATAGAAATCGCTCAATATCTCTTTTATGAGCTCTGTAATCATCTCTTCATCATCTATGAGAAGTATTCTTGGTTTATCCATATTCACCTCATCCCTTTCCTGACAAAGGCCTTTCTTAATTCCCCCATATTTTTACTTTTTATAGCTGCAACCAGCAGTGCTTCAACAAGTTTATCCTTATTTAACTGATCTTTAATAATATAATCTTGAATCTCTTCTTTTTTTATGGAAAAACCAATAATTCTATCCGCGGAATCTGCAAGCGCAATCACTGGAGTATCCTTTACAACCGAATAGAAGCGTTCCAAAGTATTTACTCCTTTACTTTCAGGAAGGTTAAGATCAAGAATAATAGAATCAAAGACCTCTTTTTGACAAGCTTTAAGAGCTTCAGTCAAATTAGTAACCGTTTTAATATCAAAAACCTTTGCTTTCTTTGAACGCAGCAGCCCTATTATTAATTCAGCCTCAGTTTCATTATCCTCTACAAGCAGAATCCTAATTTTTGTCTTCATCATAATCCTCCCCTACTGTTACTACTAATATAAGCAAGAAGCATGCCAGACAATTATGCTGCTAAAATGATGTTTTTTTTGATCGTGTGTGGGATTTTCCTACAATGCTAAAAAGATTCCACTTCCGCCAGTTATATCGGGCAAATCTTTTGATGAGATTACAAAGTTACAGGATTCTCCGTCTTTAGCGAGATCTCACCGTAAGTGGACACTGATACAAGAAAATATTTATTTTAAAGGAGAACTAACCATATAAATGCAGATTTATGGATTGTTTCAGTGTGGGATTATACTACACATTGTGAGACAAACGCGCTGCTTTTAGCTCTCTAAAAATATTGGTACTCCCAGGCGGGTAGTATTTATAAGAGTTACGGATGACATCTATTTTTGAGGCGAGCTATCGTTCGCCAAAAGGCAATACATACAAGAATGACGATTTGATCAATATAAGTACGACGCTTCTATTTCTAATTTAGAATTTAAAGCTTCGGATTTGCTCTTATTCTATCTTGTAAAGCTTAAGTTTACTGTACAGCGTTGTCCTGTCTATACCAAGTATCTGGGCGGTTTTCAGTTTATTATTATTATTTTCTTGTAATACTTTAAAAATATGATCTTTTTCTATCTCAGCAAGGGTTTTTACTCCTGTTGTCTTCATTTGGGATATATCGCCTGCAAACTTACTGGGTAGGGCTTCCGGCTCAATTACTTTTCCTTTGCTCATTATGACCGAACTTTCCACTACATTTTCAAGCTCTCTAATATTTCCGGGCCATTCATAGGCCATAAGCATTTTCAAGACTTCACTGTTTACACCTTCAATTTCCTTATTAAACTCTTTTTTATATTTATCTATGAAAATATACAGCAGATACTGAAGATCATCCTTTCGTTCCCTTAAAGGCGGAAGTTCTATGTTAATTATATTTAATCTAAATAAAAGATCTTCCCTGAATTTCCCATCTTTTGTCATTTTCAAAAGATCTTTATTTGTTGCAACGATAACTCTTATATCAGTCTTTTTAGTAACAGTTGAACCAACACGACGGTACTCCCCCTGCTCCAGTAACCTTAGGAGTTTTGCCTGCAAATTTAAACCCAGTTCCCCGATCTCATCCAAAAACAAAGTACCCTTATCGGCAAGCTCCACAAGTCCCTGTTTATCCTTAATTGCCCCGGTAAAAGATCCTTTCTCGTGACCAAAAAGCTCACTCTCCATTAAAGACTCCTGCAAAGCTGCGCAGTTTAAAACCACAAAAGGTTTATCTTTCCGTAAACTTTTCTCAAAAACAGCCTTCGCCGCAAGTTCCTTACCTGTTCCCGTTTCCCCATAGATTAAAACAGTTGAGGTTAGTGGTGCCACTTTTTCTATAATTTGCATAACTTCAGACATTTTTATATTTGCGCCAAAATAACCGGCATTTTTTAAATTTTTATTATAAGCAATGTTTTCATCTTTTTTAACCAGCTCTCCGTAGGATTTCTCAATAAGAACAGAAAGCTCTTTAAACGAAAAAGGTTTGTTCACATAATCATAAGCGCCGGCCTTTATGGCTGCAACTGCAGTTTCAAAACTGCCGAATGCAGTAAGAATTATCACTTGAATTAGAGCATGCCGCTGTTTTATAATTTTAAGCGCCTCCAACCCGTTCATAACAGGCATCATGTAATCCATAATAACTACATCCGCAGAAAACACTTTAAGCTTTTCCAGAGCTTCTTTGCCGTTTGCCGCTTTCTCCGTAATAAAGCCGTAGGATTCAAGGTTGCTTTCCAAAAGCATTGCTAATTCCGCCTGATCATCCACTATCAATACTTTAATCTTTTTAGTCATTATACTTTTCCCTGCTCCTTTGTAATTTTTTCGAGAAGTACTTTAACTTCTTCTTCCTTGAAAGGTTTATGCAATACTTCTGCCCCTCCTGCCTTATCTATTTTATCTTTCCAGGGAGAGAAACTTTCTTTTTTTACATCAGTTAATATTATAACAGATACTTTCGGATTTTTCTCCCTTGCAAGTGCAAGTGTTTCTTCTATTTTAAGAGCCGGAACATTAAGCTCGGCAATAAGCAAATCAATTGTTTCCGAACCTAAAACATTAAAAGCATCCTGCCCGTTATCTGTGACTATTATTTTTAAACATTTTTCCTTCAAGACATCGGACACAATAGTGCTAATACTCTTCTTTTCTTCAGCAATCAGCACATTTAGTTTTCCGGGATCTTGAATAAGAGGCATTTTTTTCATTACAACAGGATTATAAGATTTCAAAGCCTGTATCCTGATAGTAAAAGTACTGCCTTTGCCCGCTTCACTCTCTGCCGAAATATCTCCGGCTAGACTCTGCATAATAGAATAACTTACCGAAAGTCCAAGACCGGTCCCGACCTCTTCTCCTGTGCCAAAGGCACCTTTTGTAGTAAAAAACGGGTCAAATATCTTTGACAGATGCTCTTTAGAGATACCTATACCATTGTCACTCACAATTATGGAGATTACCCCGAGATCTTCTCTGACAGAAACCTTTATCTTCCCTTCATTTTTAACAGCATGTATTGCGTTTTGAACAACATTTAGTATAACCTGCAGGAGTAAAGTGTCATCAAAATATATTTCTTCTTCAAAAAGATACTCTTTTTCTATGATGATATTCTTTTTCAACGCTTGATTATTCAAAAGCTCAAGAATATAATCCACCACAGAAGTAACAGTTTGTTTTCTATAGGCGATCTCTCTTTTTTTCGCAAATTCATTCAGGCGTTTTGCGATAGACGCAGCTTGTTTACTTGTTTTAATCACTGTATTTGTTATTTTCGAATAAAATTCAAGTGTGTTTTTTCTTTTTGCTTCTTCCATGGCTAAACTGATAATTGTAAGTAAATTGTTAAACTCATGCGAGACACCTGAGGCAAGTTGACCTACCGCTTCAAGTTTTTGAGCCTGTATAAGTTTATTTTTAAGCTGCTTATGTTCGGTTATATCTTGTGTTATAGTAAGAACGCATCTAACCCCCTCTATATCCAATACCTTATAATTTTGCAGGACAAGCAACTCCTTACCTCCCAATGTGTACTGTCTGACCCGAACACCAATAGCAACCCCGCACTTTTGTAACTGCTCAATTATCTTCTTTCGATCCTCAGGATCTGTATATAGACCCAGCTCAATTGATGTTTTGCCGACAATATATTCTTTTTTTGCCCCAATTAACTTTACAGCTGAATCGTTGACTTCAATGAAACAGCCATCATCTAGGCGCGTGATCATTATCGGCAGCGGACTTAAATTAAATATCTGCAAGTACTTTTCTTCAGTTTTTTCGATCACTCCGAGCATTTTCATACGTTCTTCTTCAAGAAGTCTTCTTTGTAATATTGAAGAAATTTGAGAGACAAAAGACTCAACTATTTTCAGTAATTCATAATTAGCCCCTCTTCTCATTACAAGGGAAACACATCCGAACAATTTTTTATCATGCACTATTCCCATAGCATAAAAAGATTCAAAATTCAGCATCTTTTCGATTACATTACAGACAGGACGCGGCACAGCTCTTAAATTAAATTCGTAAAAATCAACAGGTACTTTATTCATTCTGCCTGCCAGAAAATGCTTTTTCGCATTCCCTTCCACTATTAAATCAAAATTCAATATATCTTTTCCAAGCAACCCCGTAATGGTATCTGACATTAAACCAAGGCCTTCCACCGCCTTTACCTTCAGTATATTTGTTTTCTCATCAAAAGCACTCGCAAGAATAATAATATTTTCGTCCAATTCTGATATTTTCTTTGCAGCATACGAAAACAAGTCAACATTAAACATCATAGATCCGGTTTCTAAAGAACTTTTATAGAGAAAATTCAAATTATCCTGCTTGTTTTTTTCTTTCGTCAGATCTTTGTAGACTGCAACTACTTCGCCTCTCGGGAGCCTATAAACATAATTCTCCCTCCAACCCTCAATCTTATCATCTTTATAAAAAGCTGGCGGACAATATTCAGGAATTCCTGTTTGCCATACTTTTCCAAGTATTTCGTAAAGTCCAAAATCAACAACTCCGGGGAAAATCTCTTTCAAAGATTTCCCAATGATATCTTTTTTGTTTACTTTCTCCAGAACTTCAGCCGATTTATTAATATCAACAATATTGAAACTTTCACCATTATCCGGAGAGGTACAAACAACAACACAGTCGGCAATATTATCAAAAAGTTCTTTATATTTTGATTGCTGCAGTAATGCTTCTGCTTCGATTTGTTTTCTTACAGAGATATCACGAATTATTACATGTAGATGTTTTTTGCCGTCTTTTTCGAAAGCATTTGAACTGACCTCTATCGGAAATCTTTCTCCGTTTTTTTTAATATGAATATTTTCCCCGATGTAATTACCGGCCGAATACATAATCTTTGCAGTTTTTTTAAAATCTGATTTCATTTCAGGCGGTCTTAAATTATCCGCTTTCATGCTTAAAATTTCTTCCCGTGTATAACCATACATGCGGCAACCACTTTCATTTACATCCAGAATATTAAAATATTCATCTACTATCATTATGGTATCATTCGAATATTTTGCCAGAAAATCCTTTTCGTGGGCAATTATCGTTCTTTCCATCTCTACGATATTTTTCTCTTCCATTAAAACACTTCTATCTCTATAGTAGACAAGATATACGAAGAGAAAGCAGATGATTATCATGGTGAGCACAATAAAAACTGTATTTCTCGCCGCTAAAACAACAGGTGCATTAAATTCCGCAGAATCAATTTTTGCCACCATCCACCAGTGTGTAGCAGGAATTTTCACGGCATAGACAAGAACTTCTATGCCCCTGCAATCAAGTCCCTCATAAAATCCTTCAACATCTTTAGCTACAGACCAAACTCCTATTGGAAGTGATTTTTTATTTAAATTATAAGACAGCTCAGGCGAAACATTATTAACAATTCTTGCTTCACTTAACAAAACAACTTTATTACTTTCTCTTCTAAAAAGCAGTGTTTCAACTGTTTTGCGGGGAGTGGGCCAGGTGTTTAAAAGCGGAAAAAGCCGCTCCTTTGGGTCTATTTTTAAGACAAGAACTCCTACCTGAAATATATTTTTGTCCTCTATTACCTTAAGAGGAACTGCAATATTTAAATCACTGTTTTGATACGAACTACTATAAATATCATTTAGCTCAATCTCATTATTCTTTAGAGCAAGGCGGGCCAATTTTTCCTCAGCCTCAACTTTTTCACATTTACTATCAAGACAAAGCAAAATCTTCCCTGAGGAATCGTAGACAGTAGCACAGGAATAATGATATACTTTTACATAATTATCCAACCATACTTTTACTTTATTACGCAGCTCCGCCGAGGACGGGTTTTTAGCGTAATCTCTCAGATTGTAAGCAAACGTTCCACCATTATTCTGAAAATTTGCCTGAGCCATCCTCTCATTAAACCAATCTGAGATTTGCTTTGCTTTAAAATCGGCAATAACTTTAAGTTCTTCTCTGTATTTCTTTTCATTTTGACTTTTCTGATTCAGGAAAGAAAATATTCCAAAAATCACAATAATAACAACTATTACACTGAAAAACCCCGATACACGATATTTTTTAAAATATTGCTTAAACTCTGAAAACACTTCAACTCCTATACTCACCTTCTTTCTTTACTATTATTAATTATTTTACTACCAAATGTTGCCGCAGTCAACGAATATAGTCCGAAAGTCCGGACTGATTACACAGATTGATAAAAACAAATTTTTACAGATAAAATCTATTATTACTGAATCTTAACCGACTAAAAATCGAGTTTATTTCTCGGTTATTGATTTCAATGTCATTCCCATTGCGGCTAATGCCCAGATAATAGCAGCATAAATAGCCGATCCGAGACCGTATTCAAACATTCCTCCTATCATAAAAGCTAAGAAGGCAAGCATTATTCCTAAATATATAAATTTTGGTTCTTTATCTTTTTCTTTAAGATAACCCGCTATACTTGTTCGGATAAATACATAAAATAGCCACAAAAACGCAATTAAGGCTAAGATTCCTCTCTCTACCGCCAGCTGTAAGTAATTATTATGCAGATGTCCAAAAATCGGATATCCTGGATTCGAAAGTTTGTATTTTGGTTTCTCAAAGTTTTTATAAACATTGTCTATTCCAATACCAAACGGGTTATCTTTAAGCATTAAAAGACCGCCCCTCCACATGGCAAAGCGAATAGGCGTCGTACCTTGTGTTGTGTTAAAAGTTGATTCTGCCTTTTTCAGAAAGACATTTCCCTTTACAAAATAACCGCCGGCTGAGAAAACTATTATCCCGGCTAAAAATAGAAAAAATACTCTTTTATTCCATAAAAAAACAAAAACCAGAAGTAGAAAAACAAAAGAAACCCAGGCTCCTCTTGCCAAAGTAAAAAGCAAGGCAATACTTCCTGCAATGAACGTTATAGCCGAAAACATCCTTACCTTTTTGTCTTTAACTGACACCAGAAAACACAAAGCAAATCCTAAAATTGTGGCAAGCATTTCTCCTGCTGTCAGGGTAACACTCATTGTTCCTCCCACTCCATAGCCTTTGGACAAATTGGACGTGGTCAAGCCATAATAGATTATTATTGCAGACTGTATGAGAATGGAGCCAAGCATTAATAAAAGAAACTCTTTCGCAGCTTTCCTGCTTTTAAGGTTGTTTAACACCAGCGGATAAATAAACATCAAGGATAGAGGTTTTAACCTGTTGGTCAACTCACTTGCTTTATCCACGCCGATATAAACAGCAAACAGTGTTAAAAGTGTGAAAATGAGAAAGGGCAGATCAGCAGGAGTTCTCTTCCATTCAAACTTTCCGAAATATACCATCTTAACAAGCCAGACAAAAAAAGCGCCAAAAAACCCTATTTCAGAGAGAGAGATTGAAACCGTACAGGTAAGAAAAAATAAGCAAAGCAGGGCCTTGATCGTATTGTCAAAACACGATTCAACAGTTTTACTATTAATCATCTTGCTCCAGTTAAAATATGCCCATAAAAGCCTATAACGTCTAAAATCTTTGAAATATATTTCATCGCGCTTCTTTTTATTCCAAATTTAATTTGTTCAGTTCCTTCCAACTTTGAATCCTCCATGTTTCGAGTTTCGGGCTTTGAATTTGCTTTGTAAGTGAGCTCTTCGCTTACAAAGCCAGGTCTTTTCTCGGATTTTCTTTTTCAAGTTTTTTTAGTTCTTCATATAGTTTTTTTTCTTTTTCATTCAAGGACTTCTGAAGTTGAACATTTAATTTTACCAGAAGATCTCCCGATGTTCCTGAAGAACAAAAACCCATACCTTTCAATCTAAAAATTGAACCATTCTGTGTTCCTGGAGGAACTTTTATTGTAACTTTGCTCTTAAAAGTCGGGACTTCTATGTTTGCGCCCAGGGTAAGCTCTGTCACTGAAACAGGAAGTTCACAGGAAAGATTACTCCCTTCAAGTTCAAAAAAATGATGCGGTTTTATTTTTACTAAGAGATAAAGATCTCCGGCTCTTCCATTCCTTCCTTTATTTCCCTGTCCGGCAATTCTTATCTTTGATCCGTCTTTTATGCAGGAAGGTATCTTCACAGTCAGTTTTTTTACTTTTACAGAAATACCGTTACCACTACAGGCAGAACAGGACTGATTTCTGGAAATAACCCCTCGTCCTCCGCAGGTATAGCACTCCTCTTGCACCGAAAGCTGGAATGTACGCTCTCCTCCAAGATATGCGTCTTTCAAGTCTAACTCAATTTTTGTATCAATGTCCCCCCTGCTGGCTCCCGTTTCAACAGTAGAGTAACCGTCCTCATAAGAACTAAAACCTGCTTTTTCCTTACCTTCCCCCCCAAAAAATGTTCTGAAGAAGTCAGAAAAGCCGCCTTCCCCAAAAACACTTTCATCATATTTGTTTGAAGTATATCTTGTTCTGCCGCCAAAACCGCTATTTGGGGGTTGATTTGCATATTGCTGCCAGTTGGAACCTAAACTGTCATATTTTTCTCTTTTACTCTTATCTGAAAGAACTTCATTTGCCTCATTTAGCTCTTTAAATTTCTCTTCGGCCTTTTTATCCCCCGGATTGTAATCCGGATGATATTTTTTTGCCAGTTTTCTATAAGCAGAAGTTATAGTTTTTGCATCGGCCTTCTTATCAACGCCAAGTATGTCATAGTAATTTTTGTAATCCAAGATAAAACTCCTTTTAAAAACCGTCCATAAAGTTTGTAAGGTTTCTAAAGTTTATAAGGTCTTTTTCAAATGTGTTATTATGAACCTCTCCGAGCTTACGCACGGAGTTTCGACGATAGGATCCGCCCAAGGCGGACCACGAGCTCATCCGCCTAAAAGATTGGCGGACAGGCTGCTCGGGGTTTTCTTTGGCATAACGTCATAAAATTCAATACCTCCGAAATATAAGCCTTTCTTCCCAGAACCTAGCACCCAGAGCCTAGAACCTTTGTTCTATTTAAAATTCGTGAACTGCAGCGGCACCTTCGTATATCCTCTTAAATGCGCCATTACTGTCTGCAAATCATCTTTGCTCTTCGCCGTTACTCTCACCTGATCACCCTGTATTGTAGGGTTTACTTTCAAATTGAGTGCTTTTATAACTTTTACTATTTCCTTCGCTTTTTCCTGATCTATACCTTCAATAAACTTCGCCGCCTGTCTTACCGCCATCTGGGACGCGGGTTCCACCTTACCATAATTCAGGGCATTAGAGGGAATACCTCTTTTTAAAAGCTTGGACTCAAGAATATCTATGACCATTTTGAGTCTGAACTCATCATCCGAAACAATAGTAATCTCTTTTTTCTCCTTAGAGAGAGTTATTTCTGTTTTACTTCCCCGGAAATCAAACCTGGTCTGTATTTCTTTTACCGCCTGGTTTACTCCGTTATCAACTTCCTGTAAGTTCAGTTTAGATACCACATCAAAAGAGCTGTCATTTGCCATTTTTTTTATTATCCTCCCTTTTTAAAGTAAAAGACACAACATTATTATCGTCTTTAAATGTCCCAATAGGTACCGGCTTCCCGTTAAAGCTGATCTTCATATTATTTTTATCCCCCACTTTCAAATAGAAAGCTTCATTTGCGGAATATCCGCGGGTATAGCCTTTGGGATATTGACCCTTAATCGGAGCTTCGCTATCCTTTGTTATTTCAAACCAGCAGTCACCTGTGACAACTTCCACCTCAAGAAGGAGCGGAGGCATAGTCGAACTCTCCAGTTTAGTACTTGATTCAGTTTTATTTGCCGAACCGGCACAGCTTTTAAGCATAAGTACCAGAATTACAAATAATATTATAAACAGTACAACCAATGTTCCGACTTTAATTTCAGGAGTAATTTCAAATCTAACCGGTATGCGTTTTCTCTTATCTCTTATCTTCTGGTGATGAATAAATATATCAGGAGAAATAACAGCTGTCGGTTTCTTCCAATTTTTGTATTCCTCCACCAGTTCCCCGCCGTTCAAGCCAAGATAGTCCCCGTAGGTTTTTAAAAAAGCCTTTACATAAACTTCCCCGGGTAACAAGTCGAAATTTCCTTTTTCTATTGCCTCAATATATTTACCCTGAATTTTAAGATCATCACTTACTTTTTCTTTTGAGAGCCCTTTATACTCTCTCTCTTTCAATAACTTCGGACCAATATCGCTTTCCTGCATTTAAACCCCCATTTCACATATTATTTTCCATTACTGCAATAAAGAAGTAATTTTCTCCACACCTTCCGGCAATTTAAAATTAAATACAGAATCATCCGTCATTTCATTAGTCCTAATATTGGAAAAACGCACCGTTATGCTGTTGTTTTCCCCGATATATACCGTCGTTGAAAAAGGCAGCCATTTTTCTTTGTCGACCCAAAGTTTAATTCTGGTAAAATCTTCTCCTTCTTTCTTTGGAACAAATTCCAAGAGTACAGCACCCTTTTCCTCGTATTTTTCTTCTTCTTTCAAACTCCCGACATATTTATCCTTAAGATATTTCAAGTATTTTGGCAGTTGGAATATAATATTATCCTTATTTTCCATGCCGGACACAGCCTGGACTATGACCTGATTTTGTTCTTTAAAATATACCCAAAGCGTCTTCCCATCTGAAATTATATTCTGTTTAACGGGAGAAGTATATTCTAACATTATTTTATCCGGCTTTTTAATAGTTATCGTCCCTTTTAAAATCTGCGTTTCCGTCATATCAGATATTTTTACTTCCTGTGTCACATCCGCACTAAAGGTTTCCAGCTTATTATTAAAACTATCCGTCAAATTTTCAATAGCTTCATCATAATTAAGCGGAAAAACCATTTCTGAAAAAAGCAACAGTATTAATATTATCCTCATGCTTAAGCCTTTTTATTCTTTTTCAATATTTCTTCAATTTTATCAAAATAGATATCCCTTGGTTTATTCCCCACACCCGGGCCTATTATGCCTTTAGATTCCATTAGAGAAACCAGGTTAGTTGCTCTTCCTCCGCTGATATGAAAAGCTCCCTGCAGCAACTGGACGGAAGCGCGTTTTCTTTCTTTAACAAAAAACAGGGCATTAAGAAAAAGTTCGTTGTCCTCACCGCTGCCTTCTCCCTCTCCCGTTTCACTTTTAACTTCAATAGAAACCATTTCCGGCTCGCCTTGCGCCTTCCAGAAATCCATGATCTCCTTGATCTCTGCAGTAGAGATATATGAACACTGGCATCGCACGGGTCTCGGAAAACTTGCAAGAGAAAAAAGCATATCTCCTTTTCCCAGAAGTTCTTCCGCGCCTCCCGTATCAAGAATAACTCTTGAATCTACTTTTGAGAATACCTGAAGCGCAATTCTAGACGGAAAGTTCGCTTTTATAACACCTGTTATGACGTCCACAGACGGACGCTGCGTGGCAAATACCAGATGAATACCGACACCTCTTGCCAGCTGCGCCAGACGGGTAATAACATCCTCTACTTCTCTCGCAGCGAGTAACATCATATCCGCAAGCTCATCAATAATTACCACCACATAAGGAAGCTTTACCTCGGCCTTTTTGTTGTAAGAAACAATATCCCTGGCATGAGCTTTTGAAAGTTTATCATATCTGTCCACCATATCCCGGCAAAGATGTTTTAGAGCTTCTGAAGCCTTTCTAACATCCGTAATTACGGGTGTATAAAGGTGGGGAATATCATTGTAAAGAGAAAATTCCACTCTTTTCGGATCGATCAGAAGAAGTTTAAGGTCTTCAGGTCTGAACTTGTAAAGAAGAGACACTATTATTGAATTTAAGCATACACTTTTTCCGGCACCCGTAGCTCCGGCAACCAGAAGATGAGGCATATCCGCAAGGTCTGCAATCATATTTTCACCATCCACAGTCTTTCCTATAGAGACCGGCAGGCGGTAAGAGGGGTTGTTAAATTCGGCGGAATCTATTATGCTTTTTAGACTGACTGTACTGTATTTTTTATTTGGTACCTCAATTCCGACAGCATTGGTTCCGGGAATAGGCGCTATTATTCTTATATGCGTGGCTCTTAAAGCCATTGCCAGGTCATTTGACAAGGCAACTATTTTATTTACCTTTTGCCCGGCAGCTACTTTAACCTCATAGCGGGTAACCACAGGACCCATCACCGTCCTTGAAGGTTCCACATCAATACCAAAATTGAAAAGTGTCAGCTTTATGATATTCTCATTCTCCCTGAAATCCTCTTTCCCCATCTTTACGGCTGATTCATAATCCGCCAGCAGTGAAAAAGGAGGCAGGGTATACTCTTTCGTCTCTCCGTCCTCGAGAGAATTTTTGATTCCTGCTCCGGATTTTAACAGCGGTTTAGAACTTCTCTCTACAGGTTTAGCTTTACGTTCTTCTCTAGCAGCGTCAATTCTCACCGGATCCTGTTTTATTTTTTCTTTTTCAACAATCTGTATTTGCCTTTGTCTCTCCTTATTTGCTGTTTTTGCCACTTTTTCTTCCTGTTTCTTTAACCTCTCCTCTTTTCCTTCTTCCTTTTTTTCTTTTCTAAACTTTCTCCATTCTAAATATCTTTCCCAAAGCAATGTAATTGCATTTTTAGGAAGATATTCTAATTCTAAAAAGTACAAAGAAAATATAACCATGATACCGCAGATAATCCAGGCTCCGATACTGCTTATAAGTTTTTCAAGCCCAAGGCCTAAAAGATAACCGAGCATATTTTCATTTTCTACAGAAACACCTATCAGATAAAGAAACAAACAAGAAGCAAGCAAAAAGAGAGATATTCCCCCTATTTTATAAACAGGTTTTTTTGGCTCATCTTTTTTAAAGCTATAGTAACCGATGAAACCAAAAATCACAGGAACAATAAAGGAGGCATATCCAAATATATAAAAAAATGCCAGCTTTATTGCTCTTCCGGCAAGACCCATATCCTGCCCCGCAAAGAGTCCGAACAAAAGAAAGATAAAGATAAATAACGAGACCGCAAACCAACCGATACCGATTAACTCATGTTTTTTATTCATATATTTTACAAAAGTCTCCTTAATAAATTAGTTTTATTCTTGTTTATTTATAACAGCAAAATAAACAACCCCCCTGCGGTTAACGACCATAAGAGCCCCGTCTTTAGCATTTGAATTTTTTATATATTTTTCATAGTCTTCCGTGTTTTTAACCTGTTTTTTATCTATTTCTATTACAACATCACCCGTCATAAGTCCCGCCGTATCAGCCTCAGAACTTTCTTCAACATGAGTAATAAGAACACCTTCTTTTACGGCAAGTCCATACTTTTTGATCATTACAACATCAACACCGGATACTTTCATCCCGAAATATGAAACACTTTCTTTCTTCGAACTTTTTACTTTTTTGCCGGCAGCCTTAATTTCCTTCAATAACTCTTTTGCATCATTCATGGGCACAGCAAATCCAATTCCCGCGTAGGAACCGGAAGTGGAAACAATAAATGTATTTATTCCCATAACCTCTCCGGAAATATTTACCAGCGGTCCTCCTGAATTACCCGGATTTATAGCCGCATCCGTCTGTATAAGATTCGGCATCGCTTTTATCCCGCCTTCTTCATTACTCTGATATATTCTTCCCTTCGCGCTGACAATACCTGCCGTAACTGTATGGTCGTAACCAAACGGATTGCCTATTGCAATAGCCCACTCGCCTACTCTTACTTTATCAGAGTCCGCAAGGAGAACATTCGAAAGTTTGCCTTTTGGATATATTTTAATAAGAGCAAGGTCATGGCTCTTATCCAGGGCAACAACATTTGCCTCATACTCACTTTTATCCGCAAGCACCACGGTAATTTTATTCACCTCATTTACAACATGTTGATTCGTCAAGATAAAACCGTCATTAGAAACAATCATTCCTGTTCCGAGCCCTTGTCTTTTGTAATATCTCTCTTTAGGTTTTCTGTAAGGCGAATCAAAAAATCTGTCAAAAAAATCATCATAATCATAACCGTAATAACGGTATTTTAATATCTGTTCCGTACTGATGTTAACAACCGCAGGACTTACAAGATCCGCAACTGCAATGAAAGAATTCTGCAGGGACATTGCCTCTCTTGAAGGATTGAGCTTTTCTGTACTAATAAGTATTTTCTTTTCTTCTGATATATTCAAAGATAAAATAATAATAACACCTATTAGGACACCGACAATCCCGACGGTCAATACCGCTATTTTTTGCGACTTTTTATCCAATCTTTATTTCTCCCCGGAAATTACTTTATAGACGGTATATATTTTTTTTGACTTGCAAGCAAATCATCAAGAAGTTTCTCAACTGTATCAAATTCTTTAAGTAAAGGATCAAGCAGAAGCGCCTGGATTGCCAGTTTCCTGTCTCTCTTTACAATTGCATCTACCGTATAATCATGAATAGTCGCAAGGTTAGTAATTATTGATGCCAGATGATTCGGCATATTCCCAAGAGCAACATTCTTATAACCGTAGCCGCCAAATATTGCCGGCGCTTCCACTGTCGCCCAGCTTGGAACATTTTTTATACTTCCGTTATTTAAAATATTTACCTGATGTATACGGTTCTTATTTGCGATTATGGAAACAATAATAGAATGCGCATCTTCTCCTGAAAACTTGTCCATGTCCCAGGGCTTTTCCACCCCTTTAACCCATTTTACAAGTAAATTTTTCATCCAGAGTTTTTTTTGTATTCTTTTTTTTATGTTTATCGGTTCGATACCATATCTCTTTCCGTGCCCCGTACTTTCTTTATAGAAAAAAGGGAAAAACTCCGCGACATGCGTATCTCCGGCCACAAGCAGCGCGCCATATTTTTCAAAAAGCCGCATTGTAAGTTTCCAATCCTCTTCCATCTGTTCTTTTTTTACCCAGTCATCCTTACTGAAATTCCTGTCTTTTTTCCTGGTGTACAGAAAAGCCATAGTATCTTTATAGAGAGTTTTCGTCTTGCTTTGACCCTTTACATAAGCTTCAAGCACCCATGTGAGATGGTTAACTCCCGCGGCAAAAAGCTGAACTTCATTTTTATCCACACCGTAAGTCTTTGAAACAAGATCCTCTCCCGCAAAAAGGGCATGACAAAGGCCTATTGCCTTGATTTTTGAATATTTCCGTATTGCATGCGTTATTTGCGCCATCGGGTTAGAAAAATTAATAAGCCAGGCCTCAGGACAATACTCTTCCATGTCCTTGCACAGATCAAGAGTAGCAATAATATTTCTAAAAGACCGGATTAAAGCTGAGGGTCCGATAGTGTCACCTATGCCGTAAGATATTTTGTGCCTCCTGCAAACTTCCAATACCTGTTTGTCCGCTTTTTCAACACCGACATTAAAAGTTGAAAGAACAAAATCGGCGCCCTGAAGGGCTTTTTTCCTGTTGGTTGTACCTGAAACCTTTATATCAGAATTCATCTCATATTTGATTATTTCGCAAACTTTACTGACAATGTCAATTGGTTCCTGCTTAATATCATATATAACAAGCTCCGCGCCTTTAAGTTCAGGTACCTTTACAAAATCCTTAAAGACTCTGTGATTAAAAAGATAACTGGCACCGATGAATACTATTTTTATACCCATTTTTCCTCCAAAATGAATTTTGTCATTTCCTATTCTTTAAAATTAAACGATTCTTCATTTATCAAACGGATAAAATACTCATACCTTGCAAGCCTGAGAGCTTCTTCTTTTGATATATTGGTCTTGGCTCCCGCTTTTAATTTTTGATTCATTATTTCTTCAAGTAAATCATCGCTTTCTGTTATTATATCAACATATTTTATTCCAATAAAGTACTTTTTTACCCCTTCTTCTTCCATTTCTTTAACTCTTACAACCTCACCAAGTGCTCTTACGGTATTATCCGTTGCAGGCATATAAATACTCATAGTAAGCTTATCTCCCTTCTTTACAGGCACTTTTGAAACAATTTGAGTCCCGCCGGCACTGATGTCTTTACTTTCTCCTTCTTTTATCTTTGTGAAAGCATCCCTGAAAATGCCAAACTTTTCATTTTTAATAATTTTAAACTTAACATTAATGGAACATTTCCATCTGGGGACTTTTCTCCTTTCTATTTGAAGTTCGCCTTCACTCATCCCAACCTCATAAGCCTGAATTTACACCGGACTATTTAAGCAGTTTAAGGATTTCCCCATGGATTTTACCGTTACTGGCTGCTATTTTCTTTTTGAAAATATTAAAGTTTTCACCTCTATAGTCAGTAACTTTTCCGCCGGATTCTTCAATAAAAAGCACTGCCGCCGCAGTATCCCAGGGCTGCAACTCTTGCTCAAAAAAACCGTCAAAAACCCCGCACCCGACATAACAAAGATCAAGCGCAGCAGCACCTGAACGTCTTACAGCTTGAGCTTTCCTGCAAAAACTCTCAAAATACTTAAAATTATCTCCCGGCGCCTTTTGAACAGAATAAGGAAAACCGGTGGCAATAAGCGCTGTTTCAAGCTTAGGTGTTTGAGAAACCCTCATTTCCCTTCCGTTTAATCGTGCTCCTTTATTTTTTTCAACAGTAAAGAGTTCATTCAGTACTACTGCATATACAACCCCAAGCTCTGTAACTTTGTTCTTCTGCAAAGCTATTGAAACACAAAACATAGGAAAACCATGAGCGTAATTAGTCGTACCATCCAGAGGGTCTATAACCCAGCAATATTCATTATTTTGATTTTTAGCTCCTTTTTCTTCACCTATAAATCCATGGGACGGATAAACTCTATTTATGGTCGACATTATAATTCTCTCACTCTCAATGTCAACTCTTGTTACTAAATTATTTTTACCGTTCTTATACATGACTTTTGATAAATTTCTATAGTACTGTTTATGAATATAAGCCGCTTTTTCCGCAGCTAATATGGCTGTCTTTAACACTTTTTCTCCTATGTTTCTCTTTTAACTTTCTAAATCTACTTGCTCTTCTGCATGTGATTCCACCGATTACAAAGCTTTTGGATTACACTGATATATACAAACAATGTTGCACGTTATACGTTACTAACTAAATGGCGGTCTTTCCCCCGCCCTCTGTCTTCGTCTTCTATTTTTTTGCTGTCGCTAAACCTCTAAGCATCTGAGCATCCGAGCCTCTGCTTCTTAAGTTTCACCAAGGTTTCTATATGGTACGTCATAGGGAACATATCAACGGGCATAACTTCTTCTATTTCAAACCCGTGTTTAGTCAGGGTCTCAAGATCCCGGGTCAGTGTCATCACATCACAGGAGAGATAAATAACAGTATCCGCGCCGGTCTTAGGGATTAAATTAAGAAGCTCCTGTTCGCATCCTTTCCTCGGCGGGTCTAAAAGTATCGTATTTGGTTTGAAATCCTGTTTCATTAATTTTACAAGAATCCTTTCCGATTTGCCGTTTAGAAACTCACAATTTGAAATACTGTTCTTATCAGAATTAGCCACCGCGTCCAAAACGGCCTGTCCCATCTCTTCCACGCCGACAACTTCCTTGAATTCCTTTGCGATGAACAGGGAAATTGCTCCGACCCCGCAAAAAAGGTCCAGCGCCGTCTTTTCAAGCGAGCCCCTGCACCATTCTTTTATTTTTTTAAATATTATCTTGGCCTGCGAAGTGTTTGTCTGGAAAAATGAGATGGAAGAAAACCGGTAATCTATCTTATCCAGTTTTTCGGAGATGCGCCCATCTTTGGAAAAGGTAAAATGCTTATCCCCCATTATCACGTTGGTATCTTCCCTGTTAATATTGTATAAAACCGCCAGTTCAGGAAATTTTCCAATAAGATGTTCCGATAAGAGATGGATCCTTCTAAAATCTTCATTCTTTAGCACAAAAGTCACCACCGCTTCACGCGTCGTCTCGGAAGCACGTATTATCACGTGTCTGAGTGTCGGAATATCAAACCCGGTTTCCGTCAAATACTTCCTTATCTCAGCATAAATGGCATTTATCTCTTTACTTACAAGAGGGCAGAACTCGACATCCACAACGAAGTGGCTCCGGAGCGAGAAGAGCCCGAGTTTTTTCTGGACGGTATCCGCAGGGAACTGCGTTTTATTCCGGTAGAAGAACGGGTCCTTTGCCGGGATCACATCATTTATATTAACGCCCGGGAATTTTTTGAAGGCATTAATTACTATCTGTTTTTTGTACTCCAGTTGTTTTTTGTAGTCGATCTCCTGCCAGTGACAGCCGCCGCACTCCCCGAAAACCGAACATTCCGGCTTTACCCTGAAAGGCGAGGGCTTTATTACTTTGGTTAATTTCCCGCGAGAAAAATTCTTTCTGACTTCCGTGATGAGAACTTCCACTTCATCCCCCGGCACCGCAAACGGGACAAAGACGATAAAGTTCTCATACTTCCCGACAGAGTCCGCACTGTTCGCAACACTGTCTATCTTTAATGTTATCTTATCTCCTACTTTAACAGGTTGATTCAAAATAACCTCCAGAAAAATAATCACTAAGAATGAAATTCTAAATTCTAAACAAGATCGCTGTAATGTAATTAATATTTTTTGTTTAGTTATTAATGCTTTAACCTTAATTATTTGTTTAGTATTTAGTGCTTAAATCTTAGTTATTATTATCGCTATTTGCTTAATTTTTCCTTTAATATTTTATTTACCAGTCCGGGGTTAGCCTTTCCCGCAGATTCTTTCATGACTTTTCCGACAAGATTACCTATTACTTTGTCTTTACCGCTTTTGTACTCGGCAACTATAGCCGGATTTTCCAAAAGCACCTTATCAACTATACTGCTTATTGAACCTTCATCTGTTATTTGCACCAAACCCTTTTGTTTTACAACTATTTCCGGATCTGCCCCATCCTTAAACATATCTTCAAACACTACTTTTGCTATTTTGCTCGAAACCACATTGTCATCGATAAGTTTTACAAGTTTAACAAGATTTTCGGGCTTTACAGGTGATTCAGTAATATCCAAATTCGCAGCTTTCAAGAAGCCCATCAGATCACCCATAACCAGATTACTCAAAGCTTTATAATTCTTATTCATACCGGCACAGGTTTCAAAATAATCCGCAAATGCTTTTGAGGCCGTAAGCACGCCGGCATCATACTCAGGAAGCCCGTAAGCAGTTACAAATCTTTCATGCCTTGCAGCCGGAAGTTCCACCAGGGTCTTTCTTATTTCTTCAATCATTTCGCAGGTAATATGATTCAGCACAAGATCGGGCTCGGGAAAATATCTATAATCATTACTTTCTTCCTTCGAACGCATCGGAGTGGTTGTTCCCTTATCCGCAGTGAAAAGCCTGGTTTCCTGAAATGTCTTTTCCCCTGCATCCAGACATTCCGTCTGTCTCGCCATCTCATATTCCAGGGCATCTTTAACATTCTTGAAAGAGTTTAAATTCTTTATCTCAACTTTAGGATTAAATTCTTTTTGTCCGAACGGGCGAAGGGAAACATTCGCATCACAACGTAGCGACCCTTTTTCCATATCGCAATCAGAAACTCCGATATACTGAAGAATACTTTTAAGTGTACTGAGGTATTCATAAGCCTCTTCCGGAGACCTGATATCCGGTTCAGAAACAATTTCAAGGAGAGGTACGCAAGTCCTGTTTAAATCCACCAGACTAATCTCGGCATCGCCTATCTGACCTGAAGCTCCGGCATGAATGAGTTTGCCGGCATCTTCTTCAAGATGAGCTCTCGTTATCCCGATCACTTTTTTTACACCATTCACGCTAATCTCAAGCTTCCCGTGTTCACAAAAAGGCTGGTCTTTCTGGGAAACCTGATAACCCTTTGGAAGATCCGGATAAAAATAGTTTTTCCTGTCGAATTTCGCATACTCATTTATTTCAAAGTTTAAAGCAAGCCCTGTTCTTACTGCAAATTCCACGGCTTTTTTATTTAATACCGGTAAAACCCCCGGAAGTCCTTCACACACCGGACAGGTCTGAGTATTTGCCTCCGCTCCGAATTTTGTAGAGCAACCGCAGAAAAGCTTTGTAGCAGTTTTTAGCTGTACATGAACTTCCAATCCAATTATTGTCTCATACTTACTCATCTTTCCCCCTGCCGTAAAAACGATTTAACCGACATATAACTATTTCAGTGGTACTGACCTGTTCTATTATTTTCTTATTCCCTATTTATCATTAATGTATTCAAGTTTGAATATCTGAACTTCTACTTTTCTGAAGTAACTTAAAATATCCAGCATAAGCTTAAATCTTCCTTCATCGTCAAGAATGCCCTCTGATATTTTAATATGAGCGGCATCCAGGATTATCTCATCATATGTCGGATCCATAGGCACCCATTTCCCGCTCCCCACATAAACTTCCAGCCACATATGATAATAAAATTTGTCATACATAGGCATTATTCCACCGCAAATTTTAGTAGGAATCCCTGCCGCCTTACAAAGCGCGCTTGCAAGAACTGAATGTTCCGTACAATCCCCTTCTTTCTTGACAATAGTCTCCTTGGCTGTGTCAAAAGCCGCTTTATAATTAGCATTCTTCTTCAAGCTTTTGTAAACCCAGTGGACGATCAAACCGGCAGCCTTATAAGAATTTTTCTCCTGACCTATTATTTCTGCAGAAGTACTCTTGATCAAAGGATCCCCTGACTGTTCATATGAAGTTGCTTTAAGGTATTTTTCAATTTTATTTTCTTTTATCGGGAGTAAAGCTGCCATAGTATCATCAAAAACCTCTCTCCTTAAGGTACAGATTGCCATGTTATCTTTAAGTATACGTATTGATGTGTTTTTTATACTCTCTTTATTAAAGTTTGCAGGAAGGCCGTCTTCAAAAATAATACTGCAATTCATCTCTTTTACCGCTTTTGGATCATTTATTGATTGACTTGCTTTTATGGCAAAATCAGACAAGATATCCACCTCTGTAGAAAAGGCTTTTTTTGCATCCTCTTCAGTAGTCTTCACTGAAACTAAGCCCATCTGGGGAAAACTTGATTTCAACGATAAGCCGTTTTTGTCAACGGTATGAAAAGAACTAATCCCGTACATCTTTGTTTCCACAGAAAAACCCGCAACTTCTTTTCCATTAATCTTTTCCTTAACAGGGCCTATTATTTTGACATTGACATCCGTAAAATTTAAATTACTCTTGTCAAATATTTTGATATTAGTGCTGGTTTTCTCAATTATTGGAGAAGAACGTAATTTATCATCAACCATATCGTCAAAAACAACATCCGAAGGAAAATCCAGCTCTTTCTTTTCAACTGCTCCTGCCAGCTTTACGGTAAGAAACAACTTATTATTCAATATTACACCTTCGATAATTTTTTCCTGTCCCGACATATTTTCAACAGCTTTAAATCCAAAAGGCACCAGTTTTTCGTTATAGAACATCTCTGATTTTGTCTCCATTTTTACCTTGCTTTCAAACCGGTTGATTTCAAACAACATATAATCTGTCTCTTTTAAGCATTCCATACCGTTATATTTTGATTTTTCAACAATGACAGAGGAATAACCGACTTTCGAATTGTTAATCAGGATATTAAAATACTGTATAATAGAATAAGTACCGCCAAAAAGCGGCGCCAGGAATAGTGTGGCTATGCAATACGCTTTTAATATATACATAATTTTGTAATCCGGAACTCGATTCAGGAACCAGTGTCTTTATCTAGACTGCTTTTACTGCTATTATTCAGAAAATAGAAAATCGACAATAGACCGCAATTACCTATATCTATTTTCTAATTTCGATTGTTCAATTGCTCTTTAAAAATTTGAGAATTGCTCAAATTTTTAAGCTGATGGCCGGGATCGAACCGGCGACCTACTGATTACGAATCAATTGCTCTACCAACTGAGCTACATCAGCATAGAAGTATTTTATCATATTTCAAAAGGGTTTTAAAGGGTTTTGTGTTTTTCCTCTATGTAACAGTAAGCCAAAAGCAAAGGCAGTGCATCTGCGGCGAAACTGCACAAGCTGAAGCTTATTACTATCCAAGAGCCGCCTCTGATTCACCTTTCACAAAACAAACAAGCTATTGACTTGTATTGCTCAATATTTTATAATGCTTTTGAGTATTATTGGCAAAATTCTAGATTATAAAATGAGGTCTGGGTGTTGAATTTCAGAGAACTATGTGAGATTGCGCTAAACGAAAGAGCATCTGATATCATCCTCTCTGCAAATACGCCAATCAGCTTGAGGGTTGACGGCGAAGTAGTACAAATGAACAAGAAGAAACTCTCGCCTGAAGAATGCAGAAATATTATAGAATCCCTGCTTACAGAAAAACAAAAATCTATTTTATTAAGAAGAAAAGAACTGGATTTTTCCTATTCAATAACCGGCTTAAGCAGATTCAGGGTAAACGCGTACCTTCAAAAAGGAACACTGGCAGCTTCCATACGACCTATTTCTATATTTCTGCCAAAGTTTTCCAAACTAAACCTGCCTCCAATTATTGAAAAACTTGCTTTTACTCACAGCGGTCTTATTTTGATTACAGGTCCGACAGGGAGCGGGAAAAGCACTACACTCGCCGCAATGATAGATTTGATTAATAGCAGAAGAAAATGCCATATTATAACTATAGAAGATCCTATAGAATTCCACCATGAAAACAAGCAAAGTATAGTTGAGCAAAGAGAAATACATGTAGATACTGAATCTTTTTCCGCCGCGCTTACTTCCGTAGTGAGGCAGACTCCTGATGTTATAATGATTGGAGAGCTGAGAGACCTGGAAACAATCTCCACTGCGATAACCGCTGCAGAAACAGGACATCTTGTTCTAAGCACATTACATACAATCGATGCAGCCCAAACTATACACAGAATAATTGATGTCTTTCCGCCGATGCAGCAGACGCAAATAAGGACACAACTTGCAGGAGCACTTAATTCCGTAATCTCTCAACAGTTAGTACCAAGAGGTTATAAAAAAGGGAGGATTCCTGCAGTAGAAATACTGATATCCACTTCTGCTATCAGAAACTTAATTGTAAATGATGAAGTCCGTCAGATTCCCACTGCAATATCCACGGGAAAAGAACAGGGAATGCAGAGTTTAAATCAATCCTTAAAGGCATTACTCAAGAAGGGTTTTATCAATTTTGATATAGCAAGAGCTTACTCAAACTCTCCGACAGAATTTACTAACTCAATTCTGGCAGATCTGGAACCTTCTTTAAAAAAGAAGCCAAACTTAAAATATATTTTAAAAAATCTTTTATATAGACTAAAAATAATTAAAAACAGAAAAACAACAGGAAAGAAATCCGCTAAAATTAATTAGTTTTAACATGTTTAAAATGCCTGTATGACTATTTCCTTTACAATACTGCTTTTTCTATTATACCTAATATTTCTTCAACGCTTACAGGCTTATATAGACAACTAAAAGCCCCGAGTTTTTCTGCTTCTTTTTCAAACTTCAAATATGGATCTGAACTACTGCTGAAAATAATAACCTTCTGGCATGGTTTTTGTTTTTTTATTTCCTTTAAAGCCTCAGGGCCTGTCATTACAGGCATATGAACATCTAAAAGTACCACGTCAAATACAGAAATCTTGAACAATTCAACACCTACTTTACCATTTTCGGCAACTTGGACCTCATGCCCTTCTCCCTCTAAGAGCATCTTAAACAACTCTCTAATTTCAGGTTCATCATCAACCACAAGAACTTTCAGCTTTTTATCCATAGTCCCCCTGAGGTTTCTACAAACAACAAAACCATCTTCTAAAGATGGTTTAGCAGTCACACTTACGACCTTTCGGTACGGTAGCTGGCTGCTTCCATCTTCAACTAAGAAGCCCTATAGCTTTGCAGAGCCCGCCTTTCACGGGTTACCTTTATATTAATAACATCACTACTATAGAGTATAGCTCGGATTTTGGAATTGTCAAGAGGCGATAAGGTGAATTTATATACATTTAAAACTATTTTTTCCAACAAACAAAATTATCTCTTCAGCGAAGAACCATATTGATTGACCAGCTTTATGACTACCGGGCCGATTAATCCTGATTTTATTTCACCTCTGTACCGGGTCAAATTTTTTGAATACAAATATTTTATCTTTTACTTTTTTTTAATAAATAATCCCCGCATATCCTACAAACGAATCTGAAGGAGTTATTTCATAACTTGTTTTATATCCCAGCAGTTCCCCTTTTACAGCTCCAAGCATTTTGACGGCGGCTGTTAAACCTGCAACAGCACCGGAAGAACAAGCACTTTGATTTTTATCAGCATATTGCAGCAGTTCTTTTGTTTTAAGTTTAATTGCAAGATCAATAAACCCTTTATCGTGACTCTCCACCCATGCATTTGCATTTTTAGATTCTCCTGCCGGAGTGAAATCATAGTTAGGACCATAATGAGTAAGATCCGTACTGGCCAAAACTATAAAGCTTGTATAAGTTTTTTGAACTATTTTAATAATATCTTCAGAGAGTTTCGCAGATTCCATCGAAGCCGGCAATCTCAGCGCTAAAAGTTTTGCAGCAGGAAAATAATATTTCAACAAAGGGAGGTGTATTTCAAGGGTATTATCCGGATAAACATCTTCAAAAAGACCGAATTTTCCCTTTATTTCGATTGCGGATTCAACCGCCATTTTCACACGACCAAGCGGGGTCTCCCATCCCTCCTCAATGGTAATAAGAGGTGTTTCACCGGAAGGAAGGTGTCCTCCATAAAGAATTACAAGTTCGGGCTCTATCCCTTTTAAGTTACGCATAACCGCTGCCGCAAGGTCTCCGCTATAGTACCAGCCCGCATGAGGAATAATCCCTCCGTACTTTCCATTATGCAGAACCCCATATAAATTCCCCTTTGAAAAGTTTTCAATCTCCTTGATTGTCTCCGTTTTACCGACCGGATACCAACCTTGAGGAAGGCGTCGTTTTCTAAGGTTTTGCATTCTTACTTCCTTTTTCTTTTTTTCATTTCTCTTTCGTATGCTTCAAGTGCCGCAGGAAAAGGAGAAAGTACCCGCGTTAATACCCCCTGCAAGAAAGCAATTGCAATTCCGTAATTTGTAATCGTAACACCGTACTCCCTTGCTTTATGAATACGGGCAAGCATCTCTCTTCTCGTAAGCATGCAAGCACCACAGTGGACAACCAGCTTATACCCGGAAAGATTTTCAGGATAATCCCGGCCGGAACAGATATCGACTGTAACATCACCGCCAATATACTGTCTTATCCATCTCGGGATTTTTACCCTGCCAATATCATCTTCAATAGCATGATGTGAACAGGCTTCGGCAATAAGTATTTTATCTCCCGGTTTCATATTCTCCACCACCGTAATACCTTTAGCGGCTTCAACAATATCCCCTTTATAACGGGAGAACAGAATTGAAAAAGTCGTACATTTTACGGATGCCGGAGTATCCGCTACCATCTTTAAGACAGATTGAGAATCAGAGACCACAAGGTCCGGAGGATTTTTTAAATTTGCAAGGACATGCGCATATTCTCTTTCCTTGCAGACAACAACAGCTTCATCATTATCCAAAGCATCCCTTATTGCCTGAACTTGAGGCAAGATTAGACGGCCCTTTGGCGCTTGCAGGTCAATAGGAACTATAAGAATCCCCATCCCTCCCGGTCTGATCAAATCACCAAGCAGGGCAGGAGGATTTAAAAAACCCTCAGGACAAACTTCAATAAGCTTTATTTTTAAGGCATTAATGTATTTATCCCTGCTTCCCTGATCCAAAGAAGAGCACTCAATATATTTTTCACTCTTTTCTCTCAACAAAAGAAGAAAAGCTGCTTCAGGTTTTTTCAGGTCAGTTTTATTAATTACAAGAATAACCGGAATATTTCTCATTTTAGCTTCGGCAAGTATTTCTTCTTCGTAAGCGCTCCAAACTCCGGCTTCAAGCAGGAGAAGGATAACATCAGAACGGTCAAATATCTTTTTTGTCTTTTTGACCCTTAAAACACCCAGTTCTGATTTATCATCAAAACCCGCAGTATCAAGAAATACAACAGGCCCGAGAGGAAGAAGTTCCATCGTCTTTTCCACTACATCCGTGGTCGTACCCGCTATCGGACTCGTAATTGAGACATCCTGACCGGCTATCATATTAAGAAAACTTGACTTCCCGATATTAGCCCTGCCAAAAATGCCTATTTGAAGGCGAAGCGATTTAGGTGTGGATTGCATCATCTCTATATCCGAGCGCAACCAGAGAGTATGGAGAAAGAACTTTTTCTACGAGTTCGGCCCCGAGCTTTTCTATTAAATACTCATGCAAATTTTCTTTTTTTGTTTCTTTAAATTCGGCTAAAAGACGGCCTGCGGACTCATACCCGATATGAGGCAAAAATGCTGTAACAAGTGCCGGACTTTTCTCAAAGTATTCCTTACATTTTTCTTCATCCGCTGTTATCCCGTCAATATATTTAACAAGTATATCATTAATATTAATTAAAAGATCCAAAGTTTCCAGTATAGCGTCAGCAATAACCGGCATAAATTCATTTATCTGAAGAGTTCCTCTTGTTGAAGCCGCCGTTACTATCCCATCATTTGCAATGACTTTCAGGCCCGTTTGTATTACAGCTTCTGCAATAACAGGATTTATCTTTCCAGGCATAATTGAAGAACCTGCCTGCACTTCAGGAAGTTTAATTTCTCCCAGCAGATTAAGCAATCTCAAATCATCGGCTATCTTAATCAGATTTACGGCGTGAGCCTTCATTATTCCGGAAACTTCCACAAACGAATCGGTATTTGCCGTGGAATCCATTACATTTTCATTTCTTGAGATACCCAAGCCGGAAAGCGCTCTTAGTTTCTCTATCACCTGAAAGATATAACTCTTTGGCGCGCCCATCCCGGTACCGACAGCAGTTCCTCCGAGGTTAACCACCCTTAGCCGTTCTTCTGATTTAAATGTCCTCCACCTGTCTCTGCCTACAGCTTCAGCAAAAGCCGAAAATTCAAAACCAAGTGTAATTGGAACAGCTTCTTGCATCTCTGTACGGCCAATTTTAATAATAGCCGCAAATTCTTTTTCTTTTCTTTGAAATGCCCCCTGCAAAGCAGTTATCTTTGCACTAAGAGTCCTGAGAGAATATATACAAGCAATTTTTAATGCGGTTGGGTAAACATCATTTGTGGATTGATGAAGATTAACATCTTTAAAAGGATCAACTACAGAATATTCGCCTTTTTTTCCGCCTAAGATCTCGATAGCCCGGTTTGCGATCACTTCATTCAGGTTCATATTGACTGAAGTCCCGGCGCCTCCTGCCAGAGCATCCACAAGAAACTCCCCGGTAAGACCGCCATCAATTATTTCATCACAAACAGTAACAATTGCTTTTACTTTATTGTCAGTTAAATACTTCAATTCATGATTAGTTTCAGCAGCTGCTTTCTTAACAAGAGCAATTGTTTTAATCAAAGAAGAATTAACAGTACGTCCGCTTATCTTGAAGTTATCCATAGCCCTGGCAGTATGAATGCCATAGTAAGCTTCCTTTGGAATATTCATCTCTCCCAGCTGATCTTTTTCTATCCGTGTTTCAGACATAACCACCGCCGGAACAAATACAAATTACAAATGACAAATGGCAATATATTGAGTTATATATATCCTCCAAATATTGTACTTTGTACTTTGTCATTTGTACTTTTCCTTTATTCTATTACTATTTTGCCTGTCAGATCCTTAACTTTATTTACTTTATTAATTTTCATGTATTTTTTAATACCTTCCAGTATATCTAAAGTAACAGCCGGATTAATAAAGTTGCCGGTGCCGACCGCCACCGCAGCTGCTCCGGCTAAAAGATATTCAATCGCATCAGAAGCATTCATGATACCGCCCATGCCTATGACGGGTATTTTCACACTATTGTAAACCTGCCAGACACATCGTATCCCTATCGGTTTAATGGCTGGACCAGAAAGCCCGCCTAGTATATTTTTAATTTTTGGTTTTCTTGAATCAATATCTATGGCCATGCCGGAAATAGTATTAATAAGGGATAAGGCATCAGCACCGTTATCTTCCGCAGCCTTAGCAATTATTTTAATATCAGAAACTTCGGGAGATAATTTTATTATCACGGTTTTCTTTGTATTTTTTTTAACAAGTCTTGTAATCAATCCTACAGCTTTTGGATCCTTTGCAAAGACCAAACCATTGCTGTATTTAACATTTGGGCAGGATACATTTACTTCAAGTCCGGAAACAGCAGGAACCTCTTCCAGCCGTTTTGCAAGTTCTCCATATTCAGACGCTTCATAGCCGGAAATATTTACGATAAACGGTACTTTGAATTTTTCAAAGTACGGCGTTTTCTCAAAAATAAACCTGTCAATTCCCGGATTCTGCAGCCCAATAGCATTCAGCATTCCGGAAGCTGTTTCCGCAATACGGGGTGTCGGATTTCCTGCGCGAGGCAGCAAGGTGACTCCTTTTACGACTATCGCGCCCAGCTTATTTAAATCAACAAAATCCTCAAGTTCTTCTCCCGTACCAAAAGTTCCGGAAGCAGTCATAACAGGATTTTGCAAAGTTAGTTTACCTATTTTTACTCTTAAATCTACCATTCAATTTCCTTTGAATCAAATACCGGGCCGTCAACACAGACCCTTTTATATTCACTTTTAAATCCTTGTTTTACAGCACAAACACAGGAAAGACAAACTCCGACACCGCAGGCCATAAGATTTTCCAAAGAAACCTGACACGGAATATTATAAGTCACGGCAACATCAGAAACGGCTTTAAGCATTCTGTCCGGTCCGCACGCGAATATAACCGCATCTCCTTCCAGCCCGCAGCAGGTCTTGTCCAGAGCCTTTGTAACCAGACCTTTAATCCCGGAAGAACCATCTTCGGTAACTGTCTTTACTCCGGTAAAACCTTCTTTGTACAGAAGTTCTGCGGATTTTGCTCCGACTATAGTGATTATTTTTTTATCCAGCTTTTTAAGCCGTTCATGTAAGGCAAGCAGCGGAGAAATCCCATAACCGCCCCCAACAAGTATTGCAGTTTTACAGGGAACATCTGACTGAAAACCATTTCCGAGCGGACCAAGAATTTCCAAGAAATCATTAGAATGATACCGGGAAAGCATCTCGGTAGCTTTGCCTCTCACTTTATAAAGAATCTCTAAAAAAGGAGGTTTAATCCTGTGAATAGACATCGGCCGGCGAAGCAGCGGGATATTATCACTTCCTATCTTTAAACTTAAAAACTGACCGGGTATAGCGGCGGCAGCAATAGAGGGAGCTAAAACCCTCATTTTCCAATATTGACTTGAAACCTTTTTATTGCTCAATACTTTTGTTTTTACCAGCGTCTTCATAACTTTACTTTTTGTCCCAATTCGGGAACCGTTACGATATAATGCTTCTTTTGTCTTATAACATCAGCGAAGGTAAGAGCTCCTTTTTCTTCGCCATGAACAACAAAAACCTGCATCTTTTTTGTCTTAAAGTAAGACAACCATCTAAGCAGACCTTTTTGATCGGCATGCCCTGAAAAACCACCCAGGGTAAATATTTTGGCCCTGACAGCAATCTCTTCACCAAAGATCTTCACGGCCTTAGCTCCTTCAACAATAGCCCTTCCGGTCGTTCCAATAGCCTGGTAACCTGTAAATATTATAACACATTCCTCTCGCCAGAGGTTATGCTTTAAGTGATGTTTAATCCTGCCCGCTTCACACATTCCGCTTGCTGAAACAATAATGGCATTACTTTTTATATCATTTAAAGACCTGGAATCCTCCATGCGCTTACAGTAAACCAGAGAAGGAAAAGAAAACGGGTTAATTCCTTTCTCTATCTCCTTTTTTGTCTCCTCATCAAAATATCTTGAATTAGCCTGAAATATTTCTGTAGCAGCGATAGCTAATGGAGAATCGACATAGACAGAAAACCCGTCCAGCTTGTTCTTTTTATACATCTGCGAAAGCTCATACACAATTTCCTGTGTGCGTTCCACTGCAAACGCGGGGATAACTATATTTCCTTTGTCCTTATTCGCGCTCATAATAGCATTTTCAAATTCTTTTAAAGTCTCTTTTCGTCCTTTATGCAAGCGGTCCCCATATGTAGATTCTATAAACAAATAGTCCGCCGTTTCAAGTTTTTCGGGATCTCGTATTATTTCCTGCATTTCATTTCCCAGATCACCGGAGAAGACAAGCTTTTTTTCTTTACCATCAATCTTTGTAAAGAGCTCAACTATGGATGATCCAAGTATATGCCCTGCATCATTAAAGCGGACCTTAAATCCGTTTTTCAGGTCTTTTAATTTATTATATTCCACAGCCTCAAAATACTGCATACAAAAAGCCGCATCCTGGGCGTTATAAACAGGTAACAAAAGAGTTTTGCCCGCACGCTGCCTCTTTCTATTGCGCCATTCAATTTCTATACTTTCTACGTGAGCTGCGTCTAAAAACATTATTTTGCAAAGATCCAGAGTAGGCTTCGTGCAAATAATTTTCCCTCTAAAACCTTTATTTACCAGCCGGGGTATCAATCCGCTATGATCAATATGAGCATGGGTAAGTATTACATATTGAATTTCCGCAGGGTTAAAATCAAACTCCTCGTAATTTTTTTGAGTCAAATTTTCTTCACCTCTAAACATTCCGAAATCTACAAATATTCTGCCTTTATCCCCCGTTAAAAGGTACTTTGATCCGGTAACTGTGCGGGCTGCTCCAAAAAATTGTACTGTTACACCCATTTGCTTTCCCCCTTTTCAAAAATATGCGATAAAAACACTCCAAATTCAAACAATATTAAAAGCAAACCCCAAAGGATTAACATGGAAAAAGGCGTAGGATCAGGAGTTACCGCTGCACAAAATATTGCAAGCCCAAGATAGGCGGGTTTTCTTATCTTTCCAAGCATTCTCACCGTGACAATACCGGTTTTAGAAAGAACCCCTATCAGAACCGGAAGTTCGAAGGGAAGAGTGAAAAGCAAAAACATCCAAAAAAACATATCAAAGAATTTACCCATACTAAGAACCGGACCGGCGCCCGTAGACAAACCGAAGCGTATAAGAATATTAAAAGATGCAGGTATAAGGAAATACAAAGAAAAAACCGCTCCAAGCAAAAATAATATTTCGCTCCCCAGAATGAAAGCACCCAGGTGTTTTCCTGTTTTCCCTGTAAAAGCCGGCTTCAAATAAGCATAAGCCTGATAAAGAAACAGCGGAGCCAGAACAACCAGTGTGACAAGAGAGGAAAGTTTTAATACTGTAAAAACCGGTTCAAGCGGATCAAGAAATACAAGATTAAGAGCGGCTCCGCCTCTTATATTATTCAATATATACTCCTGAAGAAGTTTCATTATACGCAAACCAAATGAATCGGTAAATCCGGGAACACTTATAATCACCATAAAAAGACCAAAAAAAGACACCACCGATATAATTATGCGTTTTCGCAGCTCCTCCAAATGCTCTACAACAGACTTCGAGCCGGAGACTTTATCTTTTTCTTTTACTGCTTTCCGGGTTTTTCTCATTTTTACTAAAATGGTACTCCTGTAAAGATTTTACGGTCAGTTCACCCTTTAAAATAGATTCTATACCGTTCACCGCCGCTTGAGCACCGGATACAGTCGTAATGCAGGGAACATTGTAATTTATTGCCGCCCTCCGGATATGGTACTCATCAGTTTTCGGCCCTTTGCCTGTTGGAGTATTTATAATCAGTGCGATCTCTTTATTCCGTATTGCATCTACAATATTAGGACGGCCTTCCCCGACTTTGTTAACAAATTTTACGTCCAGCCCGTTTTTACCGAGAGTTTCCGCCGTACCTTTCGTAGCTGTCAGCTTAAAACCAAGGTCAGCCAATTGTTTGGCCACATATACAATATTTCTCTTATCCTTATTCTTTACACTTATAAAAACCGTTCCTGCTTTCGGCAAAGCAGCGCTTGCCGCAATTTGTGACTTTGCAAAAGCACGTCCAAAGTCAATATCAATACCCATTACTTCTCCTGTGGACTTCATCTCCGGTCCGAGAACAGAGTCAACTCCCTGGAATTTCACAAAAGGGAACACAGACTCTTTCACGGAGAAATGTTTTGGAGTTATTTCTTTGGTTATTCCCTGCTCTTTCAACGATTTTCCCGACATAACTCTTGCAGCAACTTTTGCCCACGGGATTCCTGTCGCTTTTGAGACAAAAGGAACGGTCCTTGAAGCTCTTGGGTTAACCTCCAGAACATATATTGTATCTCCCTTGCACGCATACTGAATATTCATAAGCCCTATGACTTTCAATTCTTTAGCCAGTGCATAAGTATATTTTCTAATAATATTCAACTGGTTTTCCGCAAGAGAGAAAGCAGGGATAACGCACGCAGAATCTCCGGAATGAATACCTGCTTCTTCTATATGCTCCATAATACCGCAAATTAAAGTGGTCTCTCCGTCACAGACTGCATCAACATCAATTTCTCCTGCATCTTCCAGAAATTTATCAATAAGTACGGGATGTTCTCCGGAAACAGATATCGCCATCTTAACAAATTTCTCCATACTCTCTTCGTCATATACAATTTCCATAGCTCGTCCGCCCAGTACATACGAAGGCCTGACAAGCACCGGAAATCCGATACTCCTTGCAACCTTAACAGCCTCTTTAACAGTCCGGGCAGTACCGTTTTCAGGCTGATGTATTTTAAGTTTATTTAACAGCGCGCCAAACAGCTTTCTATCTTCTGCCATATCTATGCTCTTTGGACTGGTCCCGATTATCTTTACTTTCTCTTTAAAGAGCTGCAATGCAAGTTTAAGAGGTGTCTGCCCTCCGAATTGAACAATAACTCCGTCAGGTTTTTCTCTATTTAAAACATTTAAAGTATCCTCAAAAGTTAAGGGTTCAAAATATAGTCTATCAGATGTGTCATAGTCCGTAGAAACTGTCTCAGGATTACAGTTTATCATTATTACTTCAAAACCATCTTCTTTAAGCGCAAAAGCAGCGTGCACGCAGCAATAATCAAACTCTATCCCCTGTCCGATTCTGTTTGGACCTCCGCCAAGTATGGCTATCTTTTTCCGTTTAGTAGGCAGAGCTTCATCTTCTTCTTCATAGGTAGAATATAAATAAGGAGTAAATGCTTCAAATTCTGCGGCACAGGTATCCACCATTTTATAAACGGGTGTGATCTTATGCTTTATACGAATTTTCCGAATTTCCATTTCCTTCATTCCTAAAAGTTTTCCCAGATACCTGTCGGAAAAACCGTTCTTTTTCGCTTCTTTAATAACAATCGGCAATTCCTTTTTCTTGTTTTTCGCTTTGACTATAACTTCTTCCATATCTACCAGTTCTTTCATATTAGAAAGAAACCATCTGTCAATCTTCGTATAATCAAATATTTCATTTATACTGATTTTACTCTTAAGCGCCTCTCTGACATAGTAAATCCTGTCGCAATTTGGAGTTCGAAGTTTTTCATATATCAATTCTTTCGCAGGTTTTTCATCCGAGAAATAGAGACTGTATCTGTCAATCTCAAGAGATCTAATAGCTTTCTGAAAAGATTCTTTAAAGGTTCTTCCTATTGCCATTACTTCTCCGACAGACTTCATCTGTGTACCAAGAACATCATCCGCGCCGGGAAATTTCTCAAAAGTCCAGCGGGGTATCTTTGTTACAACATAGTCAATCGTCGGTTCAAAAGCCGCATAAGTATATTTCGTTATATCATTAGGAATCTCATCAAGGGAAAATCCTACCGCCAGTTTCGCAGCTATCTTGGCAATAGGGAAGCCGGTAGCTTTGGAAGCAAGAGCGGAACTTCTTGACACTCTCGGATTCATCTCGATAACAACCACTTTACCGTTATCAGGATTTATACCGAATTGCACGTTGCTTCCTCCCGTATCCACTCCTATTTCCCTCATGATGGCTATCGAAGCATCCCTTAAGACCTGATACTCTTTATCCGTCAAGGTCTGAGCCGGAGCAACAGTAATAGAATCACCCGTGTGAATCCCCATAGGGTCAAAATTTTCAATCGGACATATGATAACGACATTATCTTTCAAATCTCTCATAACTTCGAGCTCATACTCTTTCCACCCGATAATTGATTGCTCCAAAAGCACCTGATGTATCATGCTGGCTTCTATACCAACTTTCGCTTTTTCTTTAAGTTCTTCAAGATTATAAGCAATACTGCTCCCTGAACCACCGAGAGTAAAAGCAGGACGAATGATAACAGGAAAACCCAATTCTTTAGAATGGAGGACAGCTTCTTCAACCGAATAAGCGGGAAAACTTAAAGGCACGGAAAGACCTATTCTTTCTACTGCTTCTTTAAACAATATTCTATCTTCTGCTTTTTTAATTGCTTCGATTTTCGCCCCGATAAGTTCCACCCCGAATTTTGCAAGTACACCTTTTTCCGCAAGTTCTACCGCAACATTTAGTCCGGTTTGCCCTCCGATAGTAGGAAGCAGCGCATCAGGCCTTTCTTTTTCTATAATTTTTGCCACCATTTCCGCAGTAACCGGTTCTATATAAGTACTGTCTGCAAACTCAGGATCTGTCATTATTGTTGCCGGATTACTATTAACCAAAACAACTTCGTAACCTTCTTCCTTCAGCGCTTTACATGCCTGAGTGCCCGAATAGTCAAACTCACAAGCCTGACCTATTACAATAGGTCCTGAACCGATAAGCAGAATTTTTTTTATATCTGTACGCTTTGGCATTTGCCTGTATCCCTTTCATTAAAACACCGTCTGCTCCTATACGAAGCGGACGGTGTCTGTTTTTTTCATATAATTCTCTTAAACTACTCCTTTGTCTTCTCTTCTCTTACAATATTCATTTAAGGCGCAACAACCGGTTTTGATTCAGAAGTTACAACTTCTTCTTCACTTACTATTTCTTCACTAATTATTTCTTCAATCACTTCTACTTTTTTATCAGGTAAAGACGGAGGAATAATCTTTTTTTCAGGAGCAACTGCATCTTTTTTAATTTCTTCGGCAGCCGGAGCAACGCTTTTAATTTCAGGAATAGCCTCCGGTTGTTTAGTATCAACGGGGGCCGGAACATCTTTCTTTTCAGGTGCGTCTACACCGGAATCTGCAGCCGGCGGAACACTTTTCACTTCAGGAGTAACTGCTTCTTTCGTTTTCACGGAAAGAGTATCTTTTGCTTTAGGCTTACTTTTCCCTATCTGCCTTGATCCATAATTTTCTTTTCCAATTATATACTTGGCAGGATTAGTCTTAAATTCATCCATATGCAAAACATTATCAAAATGATAAGTGACCCCATTATGGACATATGAAATAAAACTGGACTTGTCCCTCGTCTTTTTTTCCTGTTTACCGCAGATATCACACGTTTCTATAGATTTTGCAAAACTAAAGGGGTCTCGAACAAACTGAGCTTTTGCGTTTTCATTCAAAAAAAAGTAATTTTTATTTTGATAACTCGAGGTAGGCGTTTTATCATTGACATCTATAGGTACTCCTGTTACGGGACATATAGTTCTGTCGGGAATTGGGACTACATACTTTGGTGCTTTTTCCACTGCAGTTTCTTTTATCCCGGACTTTAATGCATCTTCCTTTTTCTTTGGGCCCCTTGTATATATATCAACAGCATACATTGAAGCAGACACAAATACCACTGAAACAATCAGAATTATTCTTTTCATACTAAACACCTCCCAAAAGGTATTTAAGTTATTATCACACAAAGCAATATCAAAGTCAATATCTAATCAGCCTTAATATTTTGACGGGTGTCCAGATTCCTCGTGATTTAGATCATTGTTCAGGTTAAAATTTATTATGATTAATCCATAACTCCAGTTGCAGCAGCAGCCATAATTCTTTTGATCTGTCACGCTTTCCCAAAATGTGCTCATTATATAACATACGAGTAATATCCGGATTGATATATGCCGAACAACTCGTTTCAACATCCAGCATCTTACTTTCAAAGTACTTTCCCAGCTCAACTTTAAACCAGGAAGAAAGTGGAATTCCAAAACCATGCTTCCTTGCTGAATAAATATTTTTAGGCAGAATATCTTTAAATGCCTCTCTCAAAACATACTTTGTGACACTTCTTCTGATTTTATAGTCAGGCGGTAAATGCGCAGCTATTTCCAGAACTTTTTTATCAAGGAAAGGAGATCTGGTTTCCAGGGAATTAGCCATAGACATCCGGTCCATCTTGACATTAAGATCCTGAGGCAGGTAAGTCATCATGCTTAAATACAGCAGTTTATGCAGTAACGGAAGGTTTTTCAGGTAAACCGAGTATAAATCTTCGCTCATAATTTGTGTATTTTTATCCGATTTCTTATATATTGTTTTTATCAGTTCTTTATCGAAAATAGTGATCCAGGAATGATGTCTGGACATTACATCTTTACTTCCGGCATCTCTAAAAAATCTCTCCAAACGATTTCGAAGACCATTGTAATCATCATTTTGGGGAATTAAAGAGGAAAGCATCTTACCAATAGGGAAAATAAAACCCGGTAATTTTTCCGCTATAAGCGCAGCTTTAAACCTGTCGTAGCCTGCGAAAGCCTCATCGCCTCCGTCACCGTTCAAGACCACCGTAACATTTCGTCTTGCCATTTTTGACACAATATAAGTCGGAAGAGCTGAAGGATCTCCACAGGGCATATCATAGTGGTCAACAATTTTCTCAAGAAGAGAAATATCTTTAACACCGGCAGACATTTCAGTATGACTGGTTTTGTAATATTCCGCTAAAAAAGCTGCCGGTTTTCTTTCGTCAAAACTCGGATTATCCTCAAAACCGACAGTAAATGTATTTATTTTTTTTCCTAACAATAGACTTATTATTCCTGTTACAATGGCAGAATCTATTCCCCCGCTCAGCAATACGCCCAGAGGGACATCACTTTCAAGGCGTTTTGTAACTGCATTTACCATCGTTTGTCTTACGTTTTTTTTTGCCTCATCAAAAGAATAAAGAGGCTTTGTATTCTTCCCGCTAAACTCCGGTTCCCAATATTTTTCTGCTTGTTTTATTTCATCAACCTCAACATAAAGGAAAGAGGCCGGCGGAAGCTCAAAAATACCCTCATAAAATGTTTCCGGTCCATTTATATAACCGTAAGTCAGATACTCCGGTATTTTATTTTCATTTATTTTCTTTTTCACAAAATGCAGAGAAAGGAGCGCTTTTATCTCGGAGGCAAACGCAAATTTTTTCCCGTCAAAGTAATAATAAAGAGGTTTTTTACCGGCCGGATCTCTCCCTAACAGCAAACGCCCGTTTTTCCCATCCCATATTGCAACAGAAAACATACCGTCAAATTTTGAAAAACACTGTTCATTATATTCTTCAAAAACATGAGGTATGACTTCAGAATCAGTCCTAGTCTTGAAGTTGTGGCCTTTTTCTTGAAGTTGATACTTTAAACTTTTATAATTATAAATTTCCCCGTTGCAAACCGCAGATATTGAACTGTCTTCATTTTCAACCGGCATATTGGCAGAATCGGAAAGATCTATTATTTTAAGTCTGGTTGAACCAAGATAACAGAGTATATTTCCTTTTTTGTACAGTTTAATATTATTTGCATCAGGACCTCTGTGCTTTAAAAGCGCGCCCATAAGCAGAAGCGAGCTCTCTTCTACATTTGTACCGTCAAAACTTATGACCCCGTATATACCGCACATAAAGAAACGGCCGCCTATTCCTTAATCCATTCAAACTTACCGTTTCTAACCTTATAAAAATAAAAATTTGTATTTCTCCTGTCACCGCTTTCGTCAAATTCAATATTGCCGGTAACACCCTTGAAATTCTTCATTTTCTTTATGGTTTCAGAGATTGTTTTCCTGTCAGAGGTACCGGTCTGTCTATAAGCTTCAATAATAAGATTTGCCGCATCATAGGCATACGGCGCATAGGTTTGAATTTCTCCAAATCTTTTTCTAAACTTTTTTACAAATTCTTTAGCTGTATCAATCTCCTCAAAAGGCGGAGCCACAAAACTAACAACAGCGCCCTCGCATTTTTTTCCTGACAGTTCTACAAAAACAGGATTATAACAACCATCTCCGCTCATATACAGCGCTTTAAACCCCAAATCCGACATTTGTCTGCATATCAACGAGCCTTCATTATACATACCTGCAAAAAACACGACCTCCGGATTCATTGGTTTTATTTTCGTTAAAATAGAAGAATAATCCATATCCTTTACTGTTATCCCCTCAAATGCCAGTACTTTCACTCCAAGTTTTACGGAATTTATTTTTACCTCTTCCGCCAAACCCTGCCCATAGGCCTGACGATCATGTATGATTGCTATTTTCTTTTTCTTGAGTTTAACAGCAATGAATTTTGCAATTGCAGAACCCTGAACATCATCTGTAGCACATGTCCTAAAAACGTTATCTAATGAATTCTTTGTTAATTTAGGATTTGTTGCGGAAGGAGTAATCATAGCCAGATTACTCTTATTATAAATCTCCGAAGCGGGTATTGCACAACTGGATACCAAATGCCCAACCACACCTATTACGTCTGAATTATTCGAAAGTTTATAGGCTACCGTCACAGCGTCCTTAGGATCAGACTTATCATCATAAAAAATAAATTCAATTTTTTTCTTAAGATTACCCCCGGCATTTGCTTCTTCAACTGCCAATTCTACTGCATGAGATATATCCTGCCCTATAGCGCTCTCTTGTCCTGTTAAGGCAGCTCCAACTCCGATAATAGCGACCTCTCCTCTCTTTGCACAACCAATTAAAAGCGCGAAAGAAAGAGTTAACCCAAATATAAAAATATACCTTTTTATGGACATTTTCTCACTCCTTGATAATAATTCCACTGATATATACCAATTCTGTTAAAACGTTACCCGAAATCCGAAGTAGAAAACGCATCATTATTGACATTAAGAATATTGATGCTTTAGCGGGATTTCGGGTTAGATTCCGCTGATTGCAAAGCTTTTGGATTCCACTGATTCTAAAGCAAACATATTACCGTTCAGCGAATGTAGTATATTATTTACTTTCCTTCCTGTCTCCGCCTAGGCGGATTTCGCGAAGGATTAAAGTTCTATTATTTAAATACTTCGCTCAACTTGCTGTTTTTGCTTCTCCTACTGTATAAGCCGGACCTTAAGACTTCCGTCGTCACGCCTTATATCCAGCTTCCCTTCTTTAGCAAGCCATCCGATACCAATATAGAGCATTGAATCCGTCATGCTTAGATCTTTTTTCATTTTGTATACCGAAGATTCACCATGCTCGCGAAGGTAGGTCCATATCTTACCCGGCGAACTCAAAAACTCTTGTATCATAGATTATCACCTCTTATTTGATTTTAACACAAGAATAACACGACTTCAACTTTATGTTTTTTAGCTTTTAAGTTTAATATTGCTATTTCATTCTTTGATTTAATAGTTCGACTATATGCATTACCCTGACACTACTTCCTGCTTTACGCAGCAGACCGTTTATCTGCATTTTGCAGGCAGGACAGGAGGTAAGGACTGTTTCTGCCCGGGTTTCCCTGATCATTTCAATTTTCCCTTTTCCTATTCCGGATGATATGTCAGGAAAATAAATATGATAAAAACCTCCCGAACCGCAACAATTCGCCGTTTTCTCAGGGTTCATTTCAATATATTGAAGACCGGGAATCATAGATATAACAATCCTCGGCTCTTTAACTGCATTCAGCGAATTCACCATGTGACAAGGATCATGATAAGTAACTTTAAGCGGGAGTTCGTTTAAAAGGGATCTCAATCCTTTTTCTTTTGCAAGTAACTGTGTTATCTCAATGAATTTAGATTCAAGTGCTTCGAGTTTTTTAGTATATACTTCATCCTCACTAAATATCCCGTAATACTTTTCCTTGAATGCAACCGCACAGGTCGGACAGGTAAAGACTATGTAGTCAAAATACTGACGTCTCATCAGGTCTACATTATGCTTCGCATTTTTAATTATAGCTTTTGTATCACCGCTTATCAGCATCGGAATACCACAACACCTTTCATCCTTTGAGACCATAACATCATACCCGAGTTTATTTAAAACTCTTACAGCGCTTCTTGCCGTATCCCCGTAAATGTATTTATCCACACACCCTGCGAAGTAAAATACCTTTTTTGAACCGTTATTTTTAAGTTTTACAGGATAAAGCGGTCGCGCCAGTTTTGGAATATCCTTCAGACTCAGAGCTCCGGCAGGTACCGAAAACGGAAGAGAATCAATAAAATTGTTGTAAACAACCCTGGCCCAGAAGGCGGAAAGCTTACGAGCACGGTTATTATTCATTATGAATTTCATTCCGCGCTTTAAGAGATCATGACCATATTTTTCGAACAACTGTTCTCTTAGCTTTTGGATTGCGGCAGGAGTCTCAAGAGAACTTGGACAGTTCTTAAGACAAGCCCCGCACATAAGACAATTATTCATTACCTTCAGGATAAGCTTGTCAGAGACTACCTCGTTATTTGACAGAGCCTTTATCTGCCGGAGCTTACCTCTCGGAGAAATTATTTCCTCTCTAAGATCTTTATAAACAGGGCATGAATTCAGACAGAATCCGCATCTCAAGCACCTGTCCGGAAGATCGAAAAGTCCATTCATTTTCCCGTTTGTCCCGAAAAAGGCCGCATAAGTTCAGCCGCAGCGGTTTTTACTTTATCCTGAACACCTTCCAATCTCTCGTAATCAAATGTTACCGAAGATTCGGTTATCGACGTTTGTACATTGAGAATCGAAAGCCGGACTATTTTTTTTGATCCCAGGGGTATTACAGAACCTGTCATTATATACTGCATCGGATCCTCAAGCTGGATATTATCAGACGAACCTTCCGCAAGCAAAGCAGCCTTTTCAGATATTTTGTTCTTTAGTTTTCTTCTATCCACAAATTTAACCTGACTATAAGAAATCAGTTCTTTAATGACCATTTCCGTGATATTCAGCGAAGCACCATCACCGTCTATGTTTTCAGAGATCCCAATATTATATTTAACCACCGGTGCAGTTGCTTTTACCGCTTTTGCCGTACCGCTACAACCGGCAAATATTATCCCGCAAAACAAACATACAAATATTTTTTTCATAAGCCCTCCAATAAACACTTAAGTATAATCTAAACTTTAGAACATCTTCTGCAAAATCTCTTTATCTTTTTCTAAATATCAAGAAAACTTCCCGGATTTAAAATGCCTTCCGGATCAAATATTCTCTTAATGTTCCTCATTACCTTAAGCTGTATATTATCAAGCTGATAATGCAAATACTTTTTTTTACCAATTCCCACCCCGTGTTCACCGGATATGGTCCCGCCAACACTTATTACAAAAGGCATAAGCTCTTCCATAATAGCATCAGCTTTAGACTCTTCGCTTTTACTGTCCAACAAGAAATGCGGATGAAGATTCCCGTCACCGGCGTGAGAGAGCAAACCCTGAAGAACTCCGTATTTTCTACTCAACTCGTGTATCAATACTATTGTTTCGGCTAAAAAAGATACCGGCACCGTAATATCTTCAGCAATACAGACCGGTTTGAACCGTGCCATACTTCCAAAACCGCTTTTTCTTGCAAGCCAGAGTTTTTCGCTTTCTTCAGCGCTCTTTGATATTTCAGACCTGGAGGGATTATTTTTTTCACACAGGGCTTCTACAACTTTTGAATCTCTTTCAACCTGCTCTTCATCACCTGTAAGTTCAATCAACAAAAAAGCAGCAGCATCTTTCTTAAGTCCAATTTTCACATAATCTTCAACAGCATTAATCACCAGATTATCAACAAGTTCAAGAGCAGCAGGTATTACACCGCTTGCTATTATTTCATTTACTGCGCTGCAGGCCTTATCTATTTCCTGATAATGATTTAAAAGTACTTTCGTAAATTTCGGCTTAACAAGAAGCTTAACGGTAACTTCAATAACAATACCAAGAGTTCCCTCCGAACCGCAAAAAAGAGAATTTAAGTCATATCCCACGACATTTTTTTTTGTCAAAACCCCTGTCTTTATTATATCTCCATTCGGTAATACAATTTTCAGCCCAAGCAAATAATCCCGGGTAACTCCATATTTCAGAGCTCTCATTCCGCCGGAATTCAGAGCTACGGAGCCGCCCATAGTAGCAATACGGCTTGAACCCAAGTCAACAGGGTAAAACAAGTTAAAAACGTCCAATTCCTTCTGAAGGTTTTCAAGTATTTTTCCCGCTTCAACAACGGCATATCTGTTTTCTTTATTTATCTCGACTGTCTTATCCATTTTGGAAAAGCAAATTACAACCCCTCCTCTTTTTGGAATTGCAGCCCCGCAAAGATTGGAGCCCGAACCTCTCGAAGTAAGGTAAAACTTATGCTCATTTGCCAGTTTAGCCAATTTTGATACTTCTTCGGCACTTTCCGGAAAAACAACAGCCTCAGGAAGACTTTCTTTAATAAATCCGTCATAAGAATAGGAAATAAGTTCTTCTTTTGAGGTCCTTAGCCTGTCGCCAAATATCTTTTTTATCTCAGAAAGTAAAACTTCATCCATTTGTTTTCTTCTCTTCCGTTTTAATCTCTCCGGTCTTTTTCTCCCGCTCCACCTCATCGGCATAATTAAGCTGAAGTGTCAGAATTACCTGATCCATCATCTCCTGTTCTTCTTTTCCCAGATTATTCACAGTTTTTGCTTTTAGCATTCTGAGCATTTCTATAGTCCCATTAGCCTGCTGCAGGTTTTTCTCTATTTTATTAGTCATCGGATTCATAATCTTGCCCAGCTGCATTACCGCCGCATTTTGCAGCGTGTAAATCAATTGCATAAACATTAATTTGAAAACCTCCTGTTCGTTCATTTTCTCTTCCATGATATCCCCCTTTAAAGATCGTTAAACGTTTGAACGTTCCACATTACTCACGTTTTACATTAACGTGGCTTTTATTTTGCCGCGCCTCTGAGCCTCTAACCTTCAGAGCCTCCAATTACAGCCAGTTATTCTCCTTGTACCATTTTGCAGTTAACTGCATTCCTTTGTTTATATCATAGAGAGGTTTAAAACCAAGATCTTTTTTTGCCCTTCCGATATTGCAAACCCAATCCCCTGTCAATTCTCTGACTTTATGTGTAGTCAGTAAGACATTAACTCCCGTCACCCCTGAAAATAATTCAGCTATTAGAGCGGCACCGAACAATATTGTTTTAGGAATTTTCAAAGTAATTGCTTTAACTTCCAAAATCCCGGCAACCACATCCTGAATTTCCTTCCAGGAATAATGTTTATCTTCCGCTATAATATAAATCTTTCCGGAAGCTTTTTTTGAGAGCGCAGACAAAAGCAGGGCTTCAACCAAATCCAGAACAAAGACCATACTGAGATATTTTTTTTGTATACCAAAAACAGGACGAATCCCTGCTTTTATAGCTTTAAACATTGCAAGTATATCTTCATCTCTGGGACCATACACGGCAGGAGGACGAATTATAGTAACAGGAAATATATTTTTGTACTCCAGTACCAGATTTTCCGCCTCTTTCTTACTTGAGCCATAATGAGTCAAAGGGCTGCAAATATCAGTTTCACAAAGAGGCATTTCTTTTGTTGAACATCCCATTGCTGCCATACTGCTTAAAAACACAAATCTTTTCAGATGAAGAGCTTCTTTCTTTGCTGCTATTAATATATTTTCAGTCGCATCTATGTTTATTCTTTTATAGTCGTTTTTTCTTGTTGAGTGTTTGAGAGCAGCTATATGAAATATAAAGTCAACATTCTTCAACTTGCCTCTGAAACTTTTCGCATCTGTAATGTCACCATATATAAAATCTATATTAAAACCCTTAAGCCACCTTAAATTACCGGTCTTTCTTACAAGGCACTTTACAAGAGCACCTTCCTTAAGAAGCCGTTCAACAAGGAAAGAACCGACAAATCCATTTGCACCTGTTACAAAAACAGTTTTCCCCTTTAAAAGCATAACCTTTCTCCCTTAACGGCTAGATTGTGATTGACTTTTATTGTACACGGATTTATAATACTCATAATACTGTTTCATCTGAATTATAGCATAAACGGGTAAGTTTTTAAAAGAATTTATTTCCTTACCAAAATTGAGATGATTTCCCGGTATTGAGTTTCCGGTGAAGAAAAGGAGAATTTATGGTAATTAAAAAAATGAAGGCCTTCAGACGTTTACGCAAGATGCGAAAACATAAAGGCGAAGCTGTCGGGATGAAGAGATTCGGACAGAACGTTAAAGACATTTATACTAAACAGAGCCTTAATGTAAAATTGAAAGCCGCCAGAATCGCCAACGTCGGGGATGAATATATAATTCCAACCGGGACAAAAAAAGGAGATTTATTCGAAAAATGCCGTAATTTTACGGCAGCCGATCAGGTAAAAAAAGCCGGTCTTTATCCTTTCTTTAGAGTTTTAGAATCCGGCCAGGATACAGAGGTTATGTATCACGGCAAAAAACTGATAATGATAGGTTCCAATAACTATTTGGGATTGACCAGTCATCCCAAAGTAAAAGAAGCAGCAATAGAAGCAATCAGAAAATACGGTACCGGCTGTTCCGGCTCCAGATTCTTAAACGGAACTCTGGATTTACACGTAAAATGTGAAGCCGCAATTGCAAAATTCCTTGGAAAAGAAGCTGCCTTATTATATTCCACAGGATTTACGACCAACGTGGGTGTAGTTTCCTCCATCGCGGGTAAAGATGATCTGATATTCTGTGACAGGACAAATCATGCATCTATTATTGATGGGACAAGATTATCATTTGCCAGGACCATTAAGTTCAAACACAATGATATGCAGGATCTGGAAAGATTAATAGCCAGAGCAGAACCTAAAGCCGGTAAACTTATTGTTGTTGACGGCGTATTTTCCATGGAAGGAGATCTGGCCAAGCTTCCAAAAATCTGTGAAATTGCAGGAAAATATGGAGCTAGAGTAATGGTGGACGATGCTCATTCTGTAGGTATTTTTGGTAAAAACGGACGCGGTGTTGCAGAACATTTTGGAGTAGAGGATAAAGTAGATCTAATTATGGGGACTTTTTCCAAGTCCTTTGCTTCCATCGGCGGTTATATTGCATCATCGGAACGAGCAATTAATTATATCAAACATACCTCCAGGGCTCAGATGTTCCAGGCCTCTATTCCTCCCGCAAATGTAGGTTCAGTACTTGCAGCTCTAGAGATAATCCAAACAGAACCTGAAAGGCGCGAAAATCTTTGGAAAATAACCAGGATGATGTTAAAAGGCTTTCAATCATTGGGATTTAAAACCGGCGACACAGAATCCGCTATCATCCCCATTTTTATAGGTGATGATTTTAAATGTTATAAAATGAGTAAACGGCTTGAAGAAGAAGGCGTATTTGTCAATCCGGTTGTCTCTCCTGCAGTACAGCAAGGACAGGCACTTATAAGAACCAGTTATACAGCTACGCATACTACAGAAGAAATGGAATTCGTTCTCGATAAATTTAAAACAGTAGGTAAAGAAATAGGAATAATTTAACCGTCTACCAAGGAAAAAAAGCCCAGCAATTTCTTGCAGGGCTTTTTTTTTGCTTCAAATTTAGTGCTTCAAGTTTGTTTTACAAGTAGGATATCTTACTTTTCTTTTCTTTAGGGGCATCCTTTTTTGGTGCCGCTGTTTTATTTCCGATTTCTTCTTCCTGTTGAGCCAGCAAAAGATATGCCTGATGCAATTTTTGTCTGACTGTATTATTTCTTGGTTCTTTCTTTAGAATAACCCGGTATATTTCAATAGCTTTTTCAAAAAAACCATCCTTCATATGCTTTTCTGTCTGAATAAACAGTTCATCAATATCGCCCTTGGCTTCTGTTAAAGGAGTTACCTCTTCACGTTGGGGTACTTGCTGAACCACGGGGACAGGCTTTGGAGATTCAGATTCCTGTTTAATCTCCGCCTTTGGCCTTACGGGATCAGAATCAATAAAACTTTGTCTCATCGGATCCGCTTTCGGTTTTACAGGTTGCTCAGGAACTCCAACACTACCTCTTTCAATAACCAAATCATCCTGTTTTTTTATTTGCTGTTCTACTACAGGATTTGGAGTCAAGTTTACCGTCTGAGGCCGGGAATCCGTAACAGAAGAAGGAGCAGCTTGTCCTGATTTTTCAAGCAGCATCGCCTTATCATAGGCTTCTTTTGCTTTTATCTCCGCCTTTTGCTTTAAGAAGTTATCTCCCGCCATTTTATAAGACGCAGCCGATTCCTTGTTCATACTTTTTGCTTCATATATCTGAGCCAACTTTAAATGTCCTTCAGGATTTGTCGGAGAGCCTTTTACATATTCTAATCCAAATTTTACCGCATCGTCATAAATTTTCGCTTTGAGCATTGCATCCATTGCTTTTACATAATACCCGAAAGCCTCCATAGCTGAACCTTTTCTTCCAAAAGCATCCGTTAAACCTTTTAAAGCATCTATACTCGCAGGTTCGGCTTTAAGTACTCTTTCAAAAGCCAAAACAGCATCTGAGAACTTACCATTCCCAACATTGGAATATCCTAAATGAAGAAGAGCTCCGACATGATTTACTTTAATTTTTACAAGAGTTTCAAGTGAAGCAGCCGCTTCTTTAAACATTCCGCGCTTAAAATGCACCAAACCTAGAATATAATGAGCCTCAATACTTTTTAATCCTATAGCTTTATTGGAAAATTCTTCGGCTTTATTCATATCATTAGAAGAAAGATAATGCTCAGCTATAGCAAGATACTCCAATTTTGCTTCTCTTTCCATTTCTTCGTTAACATAAATTTCTGCCGCTTTTATTCTTGCATCTATCTGAGTAGGATCTATCTCCAGAACCTTTTGGAAGTATTTAAGCGCATTTTTAAAAAGCCTGCTTTCATAATATGCATTACCAAGCAGTAATAATTCTTTTGATGCTTTTTCAATCAGTCCCTTGGCAGAATAAAGCTCCGCAAGCCGCATATGACCTTCAGCATTATTCGGATCCTTTGAAATAATGCTCTCATAAAGGGAAATGGCATTATCCTTATCCCCTTTCTGAAGCACTTCATTTGCAGCTAGCAATAATTTTTGTAGTTCCTCTTCATTCATTAAGATTCTCCAAGGTATAGCTTTTTAACTTCTTCATTTTTCAGCAAATCACAGGCATTCCCGGAAAGCTTGACTTTTCCTGTTTCCATTACATAAGCTCTATGAGATATTTTTAAAGCAAGGTTTGCGTTTTGTTCCACTAATAATACCGTAGTTTTACGTCTATTAATTTCCGTAATCATTTTAAAAACACACTCTTCCATTTTTGGAGAAAGACCAAGTGAGGGTTCATCCATCAATATTACCCGGGGACGGCTCATCAAGGCTCTTCCAATAGCCAGCATCTGCTGCTCTCCCCCGCTCAAAGTACCTCCGGGTTGGCTCTGCCTTTCTTTCAAAACAGGAAATATTTCATATACTTCAGTTAATTTTTCTCTGTTTTCAGGTTTGGTTCTTAAATATCCTCCGAGCTCAAGATTTTCCAGAACAGAAAGCTTTCCAAATATCTTTCTTCCTTCAGGCACCAGGGATATTCCAATTTTCACCAGTTTATCGGGAGAAAACCCGTTAATCAAAGTATTTCCTAATCTGATACTTCCGCTAATTACTTTATTTATTCCTGCAATCGCCAGAAGCGTTGATGTTTTTCCGGCACCATTAGCTCCTAACAAGGTAACAATTTCATTTTCTTCTATCTTTATACTGACGCTTTTTACCGCTGCTACCTGACCATAACGCACACATACTTCAGAAAGTTCAAGCATTATTTTTTTAATTTTATAGAAGCGCCGCTGCTTATCAATCCGTCAAGCCCCAGTTTTAGTTCAGTTGCACTATTTGCCTCTGCGAGTGCATCTTCCATTGAAATAAGCCCTTCCCTGTAAAGATTTAACAAGCTCTGATCGAAAGTCTGCATCTTATACTGAACCGCTCCGGCCTGAATAGTCGCACGAAGCTGTGAAGTTTTCTGTTCTCTTATAAGCGATCTTATAGTTGGTGTAGCTCTAAGTATTTCAACCGCAGGAACACGTCCTTTACCCCCTGATCTTCGGAGCAATCTCAGGGAAATCACAGCACTTAAAGTCGAAGCCAGCTGGGATCTCATCTGTGATTGTTGTTCTAACGGAAACGAGTCAATTATTCTATCTACAGTTTGGCCGGCATCTATAGTATGAAGTGAACTCATAACCATGTGCCCGGTCTCAGCAGCCGAAAGAGCAGCAGACATAGTTTCGTAATCACGCATCTCCCCGACCATAATTACATCCGGATCCTGTCTTAAAACTGATTTAAGAGCAGCCGCATAACTATCCGTATCAACACCCACCTCTCTTTGACATATACAGCTCTTCTTGTCATCATAAACAAATTCTATAGGATCTTCTACCGTAATAATATGGCATGCCAAAGTCTCATTCACTTTATCCAACATTGAAGCAAGCGTAGTAGATTTCCCATTTCCCGCAGTACCGGTAACCAGGACTAAACCTCTTTTTTCCATTGCTATTTCCAACAGTATGTCCGGAAGATGCAATTCCTCAAAACTCATTATCTTTTTTGGAATAACTCTTAAGGCAATTGCAACAGTTCCGCGCTGTCTGGCAATATTAGCTCTTACTCTGTATTCTCCCACTTCCTTCGCCAGATCAAGTTCATTTGAACGTTCAAACTTTTGTTTTTGTTTTTCATCCATTAAACTATTGGCAATACTTATAGTTGCTTCCGGAGTAAGTTTTTCATCTCCAAAACCAACCAATTCCCCGTCTATGCGCCACATCGGAGGACTTCCTGCTTTTAAATGAATATCTGAAGCCTGCTGGTCCAACATTTCCTGAAGTAATAAATTAATATTCATTCTGTCTTCTCCCCAAGATATGCTTCAATGACTTGCTTATTTTTCTGAATTTGCAACGGAACTCCTGATGCAATATTCTTCCCATAATTTATTACAAATACTTTATCGGAAATACTCATAACCAGTTTCATATCGTGTTCAATCAGAAATATAGTTACGCCTCTATCTTTAATCTCCCTTATAAGCAAAACTAATTCCTTAGTTTCAGAAGCATTCATGCCTGCCGCAGGTTCATCTAATAATAACAAAACCGGCACAGTAGCTAAAGCCCTTGCAATTTCAAGCTTTCTTTGTTCTCCATATGCCAAGTTTGACGCTATATCGTTTATTTTATCAGATAATCCAACAAAATGCAATAGTTCGAGAGATTGAGAAAATATTGAAGCTTCCCCGAATTCCAAGTTTTTTCTTTTAAGAATAATATCAAAAAAAGATGTTTTCTCTCTTATAGAGGCCGCAACCATTACATTTTCTATGACTGTCATATTTGGGAAAAGTCGTATACCTTGAAAAGTCCTTGCTATTCCAAGCTTTGCAATATAGTGAGGAACATGGTTTTTTAAGTCTATAGGTTTATCAAGGTAGAATATTTTACCTTCATCAGGCGTATATATCCCTGTCAAACAGTTAAAAAAAGTAGTTTTTCCCGCACCATTTGGACCTATGAGACTGACTATTTCACCCTTTTCAATATCTATATTCACTTTATCCAGAGCAGTTATACCGCTGAATCTTTTGCATAAACCGAAAACCTCAAGAAGCTTTGACATTATCTTCTCCTCTCTTCAGCAAGGCTTTCATCTTCTTCATTTTTTATAGTTTCTGAAACAGGAAGTAATTCTGCCTTCCTTCTTGAATTTGGAAACATTCCCTGAGGTCTATAAAGTATCATAGCAATTAATATTAAACCAAAAAAAAGCATTCTATAATCTGCAAAACCGGGCATTATGTCTCTTAACATCTCCGGGATCAAGATTAATACTATAGAACCAATTATCACTCCCGGAATACTGCCCATACCCCCCAAAACTACCGCACATAAAATCATTGCTGAATCCAGAAAAGTGAAACTATCAGGACTTACAAAGGTTTGAACCTGGGCAAATAGAAAACCGGCAATACCCGCAAGAATACTTCCTAAAATAAAAGCAAACAGCTTCATCTTTGTAATGTTTACACCAATCGAGGAGGCCGCAATCTCGTCTTCCCTGATAGAGATCCAAGATCTGCCTATTTTTGAATTTTCAATATTTCTGATGAGGAAAACTGAAATTCCCACAATCACTAAAAGCAAATAATACAACCTTACAGGAGTATTAAAAGAAATCCAAAAGAAACCTGGATTTGAAATATTGCTTATACCTTTTGGTCCATTTGTAAGACTTTCATAATTATTGAAAAATATTCTTGTAATCTCCCCCATTCCTAAAGTTACAATCGCGAGATAATCACCTCTAAGCCGGATTACGGGTAAACCGCTTACCAAACCAATAAGACCGCTGCCAATAATAACAAATAGTAACGCAGGAAAGAAAGTAAAACCAAATTTCACCATTAATATAGCCGTAATATAGGCGCCTATACCATAAAAAGCAGCAAATCCCAGTGCAAGAAGTCCGCAAAAACCCACAACGATATTTAGTCCCAAGGCAAGAAGAATATAGATCATAGTTATTACAAATAAACTCAAATAATCCGGACGATTAATCAGAAAAGGAATGAGTAATGCAATAAAAAATGAAACAAAGTAACTATTTTTCTCTAATAACTTCATAAGCATATCTTACTTTACAATAGCAGCAAAATCAACAGCAATAATTATTAAATTATTTAACAACAATTTTTCCTATTTTCTTTCTGCCCAGATCATCATTTATCATGTACAGATATAATCCTCTTGCTACTTTTTCTTCACGCTCATTTGTACCATTCCATTCTGCCTCTCCGCTGACACCGTCATTTATGGTACCGGTCAATTTTATTTCATACTGCGGATTAATTGTTTTTATTAAATCTCCCGAAACACTATATATTCTTACAATCGGGTTTGATGTAAGATTCTTAAATTTCACGGTGCTTCTGGCGGCAGTATCAAAATCTATAGGATTCGGAAATACTACAACATTGTCTAAATTACTTGCCGCATTCACATATTGACCTATCCTGAATATAGAAAAACTTGATATTACACTGCTTACCCTATGATTTAAAAAATCCACCGTATCTGAAGCAGCCGCAAAAGCCCAGTTGTTATCAGCTCCTAACCGTAAGACTCTAAATTTTCCTTCCAAAACGGGATCATTTACTCCTGTATATGTTAATGTCAATGTAACACTATAGCCGGAGTTTATAACTACCCCGTCTGTTAATGTTATTTCTCTTACACTGCTGTCCAAATACGGCCACAATCTTATGTTGGAATATTTATATTTATTTGAACTTACTATTGTACCTGAAGTTGACACATCATTTATTAAAAATACAGTATTTCCGCTAAGAGCGCCTGAAGGCACAGATAATCTTACCCCGTTAGCACTTTCCACCATTTGAGTTGTTCCAACCGAGGAATCCAGAATTACATCAAATTTTGCAGAACTTGTAGCATTCGTAATCCCTGAGGCTGTTACTTGAATATTATATCTTCCGCTGTTTACCCCGGAGGGGATTATCAAATTTCTTACTTCTGTATCACTTAATACCGTCCAGCCTGTAAAGGCAGTACTCATAACATCGTCCAGTTTTATACTTGTTACCATTGATGAAGCCATTCCCGCAAAGAAACCGCCGCCTTTTATAGTTAATGTAGCAGAAGCAGTATTTAATACACTGACAGGAAGAATTTCTGTAATTGAAATAGAAGGGGTATTTACTGTCAACATTACATTGTTTGTAGCACTTATGCCGCCTCCGGTCACAGTTCTTACTTCATAGACTCCCGGAGTTGTCCCTAAAGGAATCCTTACATTTACTATCTTTGTATTATTTACTACGCTGTATTCACTAATAACAGTATTTGTAGAACCCTCAAGCCTTATTGAAGATACATTATTTGTTGTTATTCCGCCATAAAACCCTGTACCGATAATCGAGATATAAGAAGAACCAGAATTATCGGCAACTATAGGACCAATACTTACTACAGTCGGGGGATTCGTATTGACAATAAATTTTTGAGTACTTGAGGCATTAGTTCCATTTGAGGTGGTAACTCTAACATCATAAGTTCCGGCAATAATTCCTGTTGGTATTGCGCAACCTAATATATTTTGACTATCAGAAACTGACCAAGTCGCAAATTCCGTATTACTCGGATCGTTTAATCTGATACTTGTTACTGCGTCTACTCCGTCAACCCAAAAATTAAGACCTTCAATATCAATATTTCCAGCTATAGTATTATTCATTACACCGGATGTAAAAATAACTACTTCAGGCCCGATTTTTGATCTATATTTGACAGTACTTGTACTGTTAGTTCCCCCGCCTGTTGAAACTTTTATATTATACGTTCCCGCAGCCACTCCAACAGGGATATTTGCATTTATTAGCAAGTCACTTACAACAGAAAACGAGGTTAGATCTGTAGGAATCACGGTATCTAATTGAATGCCTGAAACCGCAGAACTTACAGTACCGCCAAAGAAACCCGTACCAATTATACTTATTGCCGTAAATCCCGTGTTACCGCCTTTATTCGGAGATAGATTTGTCACAGAAGGAGAGATTGTAGTAATAATAAACTTTTGCGCACTAGTTATATTAACACCTGAATGCGTCGTAACAAGTATCTCATAACTTCCTGCGGCAATCGCAGCAGGAACAACACCGCTAATATTTGTATCGTTTACCACACTGTAACTTCCAAACTCGGTTGTACCAATCTTAACACTCAAAACATCCGCTGTTGCAGTTCCCCCAAAAAAGCTAGTACCTGTTATAGTCACTGTTGTCGCAATAAAATTCGTATTTGTCTGCGGTGTTATTGTATTCACTACCGGTGTTAAGGCTGTTACCACGAACCTGATACCACTAGTCGAGTTTTCCCCACCATGTGTCTTCACCCTGATATCATACGTTCCCGCAGCAATCAGACCCGGTATTTCAACACCATCTATCAATACATCACTTTTTACCGAATATGCTGCAAGCACTTTTGTTGTCGGACCAACCATACTTATATTTACAACATCATTCGAGCCTGTGCCGGCATAAAAACCTGTTCCTGTTATTGTAACAGTAGTAGCACTAGTATTTAAATTAACGGCGGGTACAACGGTTGACACTGCAGGAGATATTCCTGTTACTGTAAACTTTTCATCACTTAAGATGTTTATCCCTTCATTTGTTTTAACTTTTACATTATACACTCCGGTATATAATCCTGCCGGTATTATTCCTGTTATTGTTGAATCAGGATCTGCCGCAACCATATTATCGAGCAGTGTATTCAACGGATCATCCAGCCTTACCTCACTTGCGCCGTTAAAAAATTGCCCGTTCACGGTTATTGTTGTTGCCGTTAAATTTGAAGATATATTAGAGCTTAAACTTATTACCCGCGGTCCGTTTTGTATCGTAAATATTGTACCGCTTACATTTTCATATAACCCGGCACTTTTTACTTTAACATCATAAGTTCCCACGGCTAACCCGGATATGATAACATTTTTTATTAAAGAATTGCTTATAACACTATAACCTGATAAATATGTCGGGGTGGGAGTTGTTTCCAATCTTATCTCTGTTATTTTACTGCTGGTTGTCCCGGCAAAAAAACCTGATCCATTTATGCTTATTGTTGTCGCACACGTATCCCCGCCTATGCCGGGATTTAAGGAACTTACTACCGGTATATTTGTAGTAACACCATAATATGCCCCGGTTGCATTAGAACCGTTTATTGTTGTTACTTTTACCCAGTACGACCCGGGGCTTAAACCTCCTGCAATTTTTCCGGTTTGGATTATGGAATCACTTATTGCGGTATACCCGGTTATACCTGCTATTTCCGTCCCTCCATCCATCAGCTTTATGCTTGTTACAGCATCTGAACCTGACGGCCAGTAACCGCTTCCGTTTATTGTAACAGTAGAAATTGAAAGATTTGAGCCGCTAATAGGAGCTATACTTGTAACTCTTGGACCAATTTTACAAACAAATTTGTCAGTACTTGTACTATTTGTACCGCCTGCAGCAGCCACTATTATATTATAAGTACCTGCCGCAACTTCTACAGGAATAATTACACCTGTCATCATTGTGTCGCTTGTCACCGCATATCCAGGAACTATAGTTGTTGGAGTTGGAGAGGTATCTAATTTTACTGATGTTACCGTATTACTTCCTACACCTCCAAAAAAGCCGCCCCCCCATACAGTCAGTGTATTTGGGCTTGTATTTGAACCCTGTGCCGGCGTTAAATTTGTTACTGTAACTGCCGGCGCAGTTATAACAAATTTAACGGTTGAGGTTACATTTGTTCCACCGTTTGGGTCCCCGCTGCCGTTTGATACCCGGATATCATACGTCCCGGGAAATAAACCCTGAGGTATTACTACATTTGTAATAGTTGTATCTGAAACTACCGAATAATCACTTGTAATCTCTGTTGGAGGAGCCGTTGCAATTGTTATCCCTGTAACCGCGGAATTTATTGAGGATCCATAAAAGCTATTCCCTGTAAGTGTCACAGTTGTAGCTGATAAATTAGAATTAGTAGCAGGAGTTACATTAGTAACCGTCGGAGGAAGAGTTATCCTCCAATATCTAACGCTGAAAAGATTTAATGATCTCCAGGCTGACCAAGAAACAGGAACATAGCCAGAAGATGCATTATATCTCAAACACGCTGACGGATACTGATTATCCATAGCATCTGTTGTTATCGATACAGGAGTACTCCAGGTATGCGTTGTTGTATTCAACTTACTATAAACTATGTTTGATTTGACTGCCGTTATATATTTTTTAAAAAAACAATAAACATTCGTCCCGTCTGTGGTCAAACTCGGCTGATCATCATTATCATTTATATCTATCATTATTTCGTTTGAGCCGTTTGCAGCTACAGTATTCCAAGTCCCGCCGGAATCACAATACCTGTATTTTATACCTTTGTAAGTCTGCGTTCCGACAGCATTAATATCTCTGAACGCCAAATGAATAACATTATCATTAGTAACAACACCTGACCAGTCCAAAATACTGCTTGAAACGTAATATGATGTAACATATGATAACACAAATCCTGTCCCGTTCCATTTAGTCTGCTGAATAGAATTATTTACACCACCACCTCCTCCTAAAAGAACCGTAGTATTATTCGCATTAAGTAACAATGTCGTATCATTAGTAACTCCAGGAAGATTATCGTCATATATAGTTAATCCGCTGGTGTGAGTTGCTGCAACCGTTCCAAGCCGAGCCCTTGTACAATTTGTAAAAAGCGTCGTACCTGATTTTCCTCCGAGGGATATATATTCATTATCAAACCTTACTGTTCCAATACCATCTGGGAAGTAAGTATTATCCGCAACAGTAATGCTTGTTGCAGATGCAGCAATAGTACCGGTAAGCGTCGTCGATGGAGCCAGCCAAGTGATACCATCATCATCTGAAAACCAACAATGTTTCTCACTTCTAGTCGTAGCCCATAAACGATTTGAGTTATCCTTGTAAATTCTAGGATCAGTTCTACCTCCGGTAGAAAGAACTGTATTTATTCTTTTTGGAATACTCACTGCCCAGTTCCCTCCGCTATAAGTCAATTTTCTAAATCTAACCTCTCTGTATGATTCTTGTTTTATTGTTACTCCTGAAGCAGCAGTGGTAGTATTAGTACACCCCGTAAATGTAGTTTCTGTTTTACTAGTATAGGTAATAGTTGCATTCCCAGCTTTTAGTGTTCCTGCAGGCAAAAAAGTTGAAGCATCTGCAACCGTTATTATTGTCGTGCTTGAATCAATACTACCTGATAAAGTTGATTCAATATCCAATCCTCCTGAAGTTGTAGTAATCTCCATCGGAGGATTAGAAAAACCGTCTTTATAAAAAGAATAGGCTACATAGATATTGTTACTACTGTCCATAAAAGCGCTATGAGAAGTTCCGGCTCCTCCTCCAACCTCAGTATATCCCAAAGCTGAATCATCAAGTTTTCTCCATGTAGCACCTTTGTCTTTCGATAATGAAGCTCTGATTCCAGCGAAAGCATTAGTACTATAGCTGTAAAACGCTACCAAAGTTCCGTCTGTTGCCTGGAAAAGATGATGACTAGAACCCGGACTAACAGGATTTGTAAGATTTGAAGTACCTACTTCTATGGCTCCCGCAAAGGCAGGAATAGTTGTGAAAAGAATTATAAAACAGATAAGCATATATTTTATTAGTTTTTTCAGCATACTTACAGACCCTCTTATTTTACAATACACATAAATTTGATTTATTTATTATACAACAAATATATAATAATGTCCATCAGCAATGAATTAGAATTCAGGTCGTGTTTATATACCGTCCAACATGGAAATACGGACTCAAGGCAATGTCTCTGCTTTGTTTGTAAAGCTATGATAAAACAAGCCAAATATAGAGTTTTCTTTGTATAGGAGATTACCCAAATTTTATGACTTACTATGTGTTTGGATGGTTTTCTTTAATTTACTTACATACACTTATTGACTTGCTTGCAGTTTTTTAAGTTTTTCTTCAAGAATCTTTATCTCGGCAGGATTGTCTTCTTTCTTGTATACTTCTATCTGTCC